>JBFKSL010000317.1:0-5492 GCA_041626995.1 Ketobacter sp.
CCCGTAAGTGCCAAGCGATAGCTTCCCCTTCTCTATCCAAATCCGTTGCCAGATAGATGGTGTCTGCCTGTTCTGCCAAACGCTTCAATTCGTTTACAACTTTTTCTTTGTCCGGCAACACTTGGTAATTGGCTTTCCAGCCATGCTCTGGGTCGATACCCATTCTGGAAATCAGTGCTGTACGGGCTTTTTCTTTCTTATAGCGGGCCTTTTCTTCTGGCTCCATCTTACGAGTAAGCGCGGCCTGCTTGGCTCGCTCTTTGGGATCGACCTTGGTTGTGCCGCCGCTGGTGGGTAGGTCGCGCACGTGGCCAACACTGGATTTCACTACGAAATCTTTCCCCAGATATTTATTAATGGTTTTCGCCTTAGCGGGCGACTCCACAATTACCAGCGCTTTTCCCATAGGGTGTGTTCCAACCTTTTTCGGTTATTTTTCAGTTATAGCCATGAAGGCCATCGGCTTTTCGTGCCTCAAGGGGCGACATATATAAGAGCTGTTAGGCTATTGGTCAAGGGAGTTCGTGATTTCCTTTATTAATTTGTTTTTAGGCGCTAATTGTGATTTTTGCCAAGAATGATTTTCTCGATTCAAACGCAAACAACAATTTTTCTTTATTTTTCAATATATTATGATTTACATATTTTTTATACTCTAGGAGGATTCTGTAACTTCTTCTATTATTTATACAGACACCGATAACACGAATTAATCACACAATAAATTAATCAATGTGACCCACTTAACCCAAAAGCTCGCTGTTCCACTGTTGCTTCTGCTGATTTTGCTGCGCCCTGCTGCGGCTATGGCCCAACAATCAGGCAACGATTTGTATAAAGCGAAATCGGCGCTGCTCTCAGTAATGATGAATTTTGAGCTGTATCAGTCCAGCCAGGGAAATAGCCGCTATTGGGATGATTTAATGCTAGCAGCTAAGCAGGTTTCAGCTTCCATTAGAGCCCTGGATGAACAGAACAAATTGCGCAATTATTGGTCTATCGCTGCCAAACATCTAAATTCTGCCTCTGTAAGCATTAAGCGAGGTGGTTATCTAGAACCTGCAAAACAAAAACAATATCACTTGGCAATGCTGGAGGTTTGGCACCAGCTACAAATCATTGCAACCAATTCAGCTATTCCTCCTATTAATCAGGTTCAAAAGCTGCACCTGCTGATTCAGCAGCTAACCCTACGGTATTTATATGAACGCTACCAACTGCATGGGAATTATCAGCAATGGTCTTTAGCTGAAATGGCTGCGCTGGCCGATATAGAATTGAAAAAGCTTAATAAAGCCGCACCGTCAGATTCACTGTCCAAGTTATTAAAGCAATGGAATGTACTACAGCGTTTTTTTAAAGACCCCGATCGAGCACCGGTAACCTTTATGGTGACCCGGTTTGCCCAAGACTGCAGTGCAGAGCTAAATCGACGATTGCAATAATTGCTTTTGATATTGCGACGGAGACTGATTAAACCAGGAGCGAAAGGCTCGACTAAAAGCACTCTGTTCAGAATACCCCAAAAGCAGCGCAATTTCCGTTAAGGTCAGATGCTGTTCCGCCAAATATTTTCGCGCTAGCTGCATGCGTATTTGTTGCAGCATGTGCTTAAACACCAGTTGCCTGTCATGCAAGCGACGATGCAAGGTTCTGGGCGACAAAGCCAAACTATTGGCAACCGTTCTCAGGGTTGGGCTGCCCTCTTCAATGGCTTTCACAATAGCCTGCTGCATACTTTCCATAAACGAATCCCGCTGTGGAAGAACAGCCATAAGCGCCTGAGCTTGCTGCTCTAGTAGGTGTTTAAGTGCGGGATCACTATTGGTTACGGGCCAAGCAAAAATGGCAGAAGGGAAAGCCAATTCCAGGTGAGGCTGATTAAATCTTATCGGGCAATGCAAATAAGCTTGGTAGGCTTTTTCTGGCTGAGATGGATCACAAACAAAGTGCACTCGGCTTGGTTGCAGGTTAACCTTCCCCGTCATTCGCCGCACAATATTCACCATACCCATTACCAGTACTTCATCCGACATTTGGGTAGATGGTCCATAGGCGGAATCCCAGCGCAACACGGCTTCACTCCCTTGCATATGCAGTTGGGCATGATCACCATCGTGCAGCAACGCCTGATAGCGTTGAAAACGTTGCAGCGCTTCCGCCACGTTCTGACAGGAAAGCGTTAAGTAACCCAGCACCCCCACATGAGCAGGCTTAATGGCTTTACCCAATTCCATGCCCATGAGATGGTTTGGGTACAATTCCTGGATCTGTTCCAGAAACCCCCACCATTGTCGAAAGGTCATGCGGCTGGCGGGCTTAAAGGTGGTTAGTCTTTGCTGAATATTTTGAGCAGGAACAGGATGGCTACTCAAGTATTCCAACAGCAGGCCTGCCAGATCACCACTGACGTTCATATCCGCTAACAACGAAGAATTGTGGGGATTGCTATGCAATGAAGACCGTCCTTACGCTAGCGCCGAGACTGGCGGGAATTGTCAAAACTTTATCGTAACAGGTCAATTATAGTCTGCCTAAAGCCACTATTGTATGGTTACAAATTAAAGAGGATGAACCTTAATGTCTGACGTGTTGCACGCCCTGTTTTTTGTTTCTGCCTTTGGTCTGGTATTTATCGCCATCATCGGTATGGAGGCTAGCTATGTGCGTTGGAAAAAGCAGCAAAGGGTCTATCACTTCAAGGAAACCCTGGCCAATATCGGCACCGGCTTTTCCTATAAAATGGTGGATGGTGTTGCCATTGCCCTGTTCATTCAAACTTTTTACAGCTGGGTAGCTTCTTTTGGCCTGCAATGGTATCCACAGGCTTCGTGGTTTAGCGTGATTGCACTGATTGTGTTGGTGGATTTCTTCTTTTACATAAACCACTATCTGATGCACAAAACTCGCTGGTTGTGGGCCAGCCATATTACCCATCACTCTTCCGAGCATATGAATTTTTCTACCGCGTTAAGGCAGAATTTTACCCACGCCTTTAATGGTGCCTGGATCTTATGGTGGATTCCCGCAGCTCTAATTGGCTTTGATAAAGATTGGGTGCTGCTGGCCATCGAAGGCAATCTTGTGTATCAGTTTTTTCTGCACACCGAGCAAGTTAGAAAACTTGGCTGGATGGAAAAGGTGTTCAACACGCCTTCCCACCACCGGGTTCACCATGGCCGCAACCCAAAGCAAATCGACACCAATTTTGGTGGCATTTTTATTATTTGGGATAAGCTGTTTGGCACATTTCAACCCGAAGAAACGGCTGGTAAAGTGGTGTATGGCGTGACACACATGCCCGAGAAGCCCTATAACCCGGTATATTTACAATTGCATGAATGGCGCAATATGTGGGCCGACTTAAAACGTTATCGTGACCTGCGCATTTTGTACAAAGCCCCAGACTGGGTGGAACGCCGCTATGGTGCGCAGCATTTACCTCAAGCAACCATCAACGAGTGAAGTTGCTGACACAGGGCTTCCACCTCGGGCAGGTCGCCCTGTTCATTCCAAATTATGGCTGCATTTCTTGGCCCCAGTTCGACCTGCAAAAACTCCATACTTTGATTTTGCTGCCACTGTTCAATTAACTCGGCTACCACCGCAGGGGTCTGTTGGCGAACATCGCTGGCTTCCCAAACCAAGCTACCATCCTTGGTTTTGCGCTGCACCCACTCCCCTTTTACGCTGGGGCCGGTTTGATTTTCTTCAGCCACCACCTGATAACGAAACCACTGATAACCATCAATATGGGGGTTACGCTCCAACAAACGCTGAAATTTTTCACTCTTTCTTAGGGAAATGGGGCTAACGACAACTTTTTGCGTCATGGCATGTTGACGAACTCGAGCCAACCGCCGATCACGGGGAGAAGGCCGCAACATAAAAATAGGCCCTAGGATAAACAGCATGGCCAGGCCGATAATCAGATAGATCACGATTTAGGTATCCAATATTGATGAAAAACAACGCTTGAAATCTTAGTGGCGGGCATTATCTAATAGATTGTGTTTGAAAACACCTTGTCACGCCATAAGGATTACTCCATGGGACAATATAACCATATTTTATTGGCCGCCGATTTTAACCAGGAATCCCACCTTGTTGAAAAACGCGCTGCCGCTCTGAAAGACACTTTTTCTGCCAAGCTGAGCATTGTTCATGTGCTGGAACCCATCTCTATCGCCTATGGCGGTGAGTTTCCGGTGGACTTGGGCGATCTGCACAAAGAACTGGAAAAGCAGGCTCTATCTCAATTACGGGATCTGGGTAGCAAGCTTGGTGTACCTGAAGATCAACAGCATTTGGAAGTAGGCATCACTGAGAAGGAAATTTTGCGCGTTGCCCAAGATGGTGGAGTGGACTTAATTGTCATGGGCAGCCACGGCCGTCATGGCTTGGCTTTGCTATTGGGTTCTACCGCCAATGCGGTGCTGCATCATGCCGATATTGATGTGCTGGCCGTACGGGTGAGCAAGCCCTCAAAGTAGGCGCTCTTCATCCCGCGGAACTTGAATGGCAGGCGATTGACCTTCGTCTGTCATTAAGGCCTTCACCTTCTGCAACTGATCTTCCAGGGAATAGCTCACGCTGCTGGACAGATTCATAAAGCTCAGAAGCGCCTTCAGGTTGGAATCGTTTTCGCAAGCCTGGTGAATTCGTTGCCAAAAAGCTTCGTTTAGCGTGCCAAGCTCTTCATTCAAGCTAATCATGCCTTGCAGCTCCCAGTCGGGGCGCTTACCTGAACGATACTCAAAGTACTGACGCAACAGATAGAGCGCTGCAGAGCGGATGATAAAATCTTCCTGGGTGGCAAAGGGCAAGTGATTGCGGGCGTTAGGCTTCAACTGCTTTAGAATGGGGCAGGCGCTGGTCGCCATTACCAGCCCCATCAAGGAACGCAACCCTTCCTCTAAGGAGGTTTCTTTGAAATATTCCCGCTCCGGGGTAACTACCTTCACACCAGCGGTCTTAATGGCAGGCATACGCTGAAAATCCGTAATAATCTGAATCAGATCAATTGCTGCCGGACAATAGGCACAGTCTTTCACGGTGAGAGGGCAGTTGGAGCACTGATTATGCTTTAATGTTGTCCACTCTGGTGCCTCAGGACGCTCCTGCTTAAAATCAAATTCCCGATCAACATCCACCTCATACTGTAGCGAAATGTCTTCAATATCAAAGGCGTATTGAATCTTCATGCAAACGACCCTTCCCCAGCGATCAGCCTTAACCACTTTGTATATGTAAAGTGTAGCAGGGGTTGCCTTTAATCCAACTGCTTAAGCTGTTTAAGGATTATCCATAACACAAATTTGTTAACCGGTTTATACAAACCACTTTAATCTGTTCTATGCTGATAGGAATTACTCAAGGCTTTTCACGCACTGCAGGAGCTTCGGCGTGGCAATAGAATCGCAATTATCCAACCCCGGTTCCAGTTCCATTAAACCCGACTTGGATTGGAGCCAAATTAAAGAAACCATATC
>JBFKSL010000318.1:0-5491 GCA_041626995.1 Ketobacter sp.
ACCCGCCGCATCCGCAGATGAAATCATCTGCAACGACTCATTACCATTATGAGATATATCGACCTTCATACCCCACTGCCTGGCCAACACCAAAACCTCTCCCGCATAGTCTGGTGAATCATCTACGATGAGCAATTTAATACCTTGAAGATTAACTTCAAGTTCTGGAGAAGAAGTATTTTTTGAATTGGCTTTTGCGCAACAGATACTAAAATAGAAGGTACTTCCTTTTCCTTCAACACTCCTAACACCAATGCCCCCACCCATCAACTCAATCAGTTTTTTCGAAATACTCAGACCTAACCCTGTACCACCATAGTGGCGAGAGATAGTATTGTCCGCTTGAGAAAATGATTTAAACAAACGTTCTTGTGCCGACTCCGGTATACCAATTCCAGTATCTTGCACTTCAAAGTGAAGCAACAGATCTGACTCGTTCTGCAATTCAGCCTTTACATCTACCGACACTTTCAAGCGCACTATGCCTTTATCAGTAAACTTAAATGCGTTACCAAGCAGATTAACCAAGACTTGCCTGATACGAGTGGGATCTCCTTTTATAGAACTTGGTGTATTGGGAGAGAAAACGCAAAAAGTTTCAATTTCCTTTTGATCCGCCACATGACTGAATATGGCAACACAATCCTGAACCAATTGGTAGAGATCGAAATCTATGGATTCCAGCTCCATTTTATTTGAAACAATTTTAGAGTAATCAAGAACATCGTTAATTATGTTCAACAAAGCTTTACCAGAACTATTGATGATATCTAAGTACTGCAACTGGCGGGGAGTAGGAGCCGTATCGTATAACAGATCGGTCATACCCAGGACACCATTCATCGGCGTTCTTATCTCATGACTCATAACAGCCATAAATTCGGTTCTTGCTTTGCTCTCAGCTTCTGCAGATAGAACCTTGCGCTCAGCCTCCAGCTCCTTGACCTTTGCCGAATATTCCAACTGAAGATAACGTTCATGCTCTGTTCGAGCAATTTTTTCATTTTCTATTGCCCTTTCTTGCGCCTCAGCTTTTTGTCGCTTTTCTTCGTTGAATCTATCCGCTAACGCGAAAGAGAGTAGAACCATCTCCAACACCGAACTCACCTGCAGGAAATGTTCTGTAAATATATTTCTAGGCAAGTAACCCACTTTATTTAGAGCAACAACAACCGATGCGATGATCAAAGAGCTATATGCCAACACATAATAACGTGCTACTCGAACACCACGCATTAACATAACTACACCAGCAACAAAGCCTACGAGGCATGCAAGCACGCCATTTACAATAGCGACTCTCACTCCCAAACGAGCATCGTATGCAACCGTTATCAAAACATAAATTATATAAAGCGAAGAAAGCAGAGATAGAAGATGGTACAGGTAAACACCATTCTTCTTTAAACTAAGAAATGAATTGGTAAAAATACAGGCAAAACCGCCAAACAACGCCAACGAAAACACTATGATCCATTCGTTTATCCATGGCAACTTCGGCCATACGTACTGAAACCCAAAGCCGTTTAAGGCCGATATCAATAAAGCCACGCCCAATACGGATATTACATAAAACAAGTAAGCTCTTTGCCTAACAACGGTATAAATAAATAAGTTATACACGACGATTACCGCCATCATCCCAAAATAAACCCCCTGCCCCATTAGATAGGGAAGTTGTTTTTCATAAAAAGAATCTTGCTTCCAGAGACTTAGCGGAACCTGTAACGATGAAACTGTTTTAACACGAAGATATAGCTCTACATTTTCACCAGGCTGTAATGACAGGGGTAAAAGAAAGTTATGATAGAAAACCGGTCGTTGATTAAAGGGGAAGTTATCCCCCATTTGATGAAATACTATGTGCTCGTTATTTTTTATCAAATAAAACTGAATATCATCCAGAATGGGATAGCCTACTTCCACATAAAGAGATTGAACTCTATTTGAATTTAAAATTTCAGCACGAAACCAATAGGCTGATTCTTCGTAACCAAAGGATGGAACACTCTCTGTGGATTGCTGCCAATTTTCCAGCTCTAATTGACGTATCTCATCGAAAGATAAATCACCAATGGAGTCACGATAATAAGAAAGCCCCTCACCTAAATTAACCGGAAACGACAAAGCATCTTCAACAAAAACTTGTTTAGCCTGAAGCTGCGTGTGAACTCCAAAACTTAGAAGTCCAAAAATCAAACAAGCAACATATGAGATGCTTTTAAAATTGTGTCTCAACGGGATTCCACCCATACCAACTACGACTATTTGAACCAATATAGCACACACCTAGTTTGGTACTCTGCCACACCAAGCTAACTCTTTTAGTGTTATTTATAAAACACAATGAAAACTGTTTCTGAAGGAAGGTAAGAGGGGGAATATATGGCTGAGAATCAGGTTTCTCTTGAACCTGGAACAGAATCGCTTAGATAAAGAAAATATTGTGAAAAGATGGCGCCGCCTAGAGACGCCATCTTTGTATATTAATCTATTTCAGTGTGATGGTTCCAATTCCCAGGCTAGCCATAACACGATCGGCCATTGCTACACCCAAGCGCCCAGTGAACGCCTCCAACGGGCTAACGCGAGGCGTGTAATCTACTATCTTTTCTTCGCCAATCACTTCGCGGGCTACCTGACCAGGACTCGCCAAACCATCGACCAAACCTAACTCCATAGCTTGACGGCCAGACCAAAACAAACCAGAAAACACCACGCCATCATCCTTAATCCGATCACCACGCCCTTCTTTTACCGCATCAATAAATTGCTGATGCACATCTGTAAGAATGGTGGCGAAGAATTCTTTTTGCTGCTCATCCTCTGGAGAAAAAGGATCTAACATGGCTTTGTTTTCTCCTGAGGTATAAACACGACGCTCTACGCCTAATTTATTCATAGCATCAACAAAACCAAAACCATCACTTACCACGCCAATAGAGCCCACCAAACTTGCAGGATCGGCATAGATTTCATCAGCTGACGCGGAAATATAATACGCGCCCGATGCACCTATATCGGTAATCACTGCGTAGACTTTCTTTTCCGGGTATTCATTTTTCAGACGCTGCACTTCGCGGTATACCAAACCAGACTGCACAGGACTACCACCAGGGCTATTTACACGAATGATGATGCCTTTAGAATGCTCAGATTTGAAAGCTTCTCGCAAGCCTTTCACCAGCCGGTCGGCGCTGGCTTCGCTGTCATCCATGATAGGACCTTTAAGATCCACCAGGCCAACATGGGGTGCAGATACTTTCACAGAATCGGAATCCCACATACCAGGGTTAAAGATCATCAACGCAACAAACAAATAAGCCAGCATGGAAAATTTGAAGAAAATTCCCCAACGACGAGCTTTGCGTTGCTCGTCCTGAGAGGACATCACCATTTTTTCAATAAGTTTCCACTCTTTATTGGAGCGAGGACGATTAAAACGACCTCGATCATTACGCTGGTAATTATTGCTATTGGAGTTTGAGTTTTCGCTCATTTAACGTTCCTATTTATCTTAACTGTTCCGGTTCAAATGCGTTTTGGCTCACCTAAATTGGTTACTTAATCAGCCAATCTCTCAATTCGCTCACGGTATGAACACAGGCTTTAGGCGCATGTTTTTGCAAACGGCTTATATCATGGGCACCCCAGGTAACACCAATAGATGGCACCTTGGCGCGACTTGCCATTTCCAGGTCGTATTCTGTATCGCCGATCATGACCGCTTCATGAGGTTGAACTCCATGATAGTCGATAATCTCAAGCAACATGTCAGGCTCAGGTTTGGAGCGGGTTTCATCAGCACAACGGGAGCTGTGAAATAACTTGCCTACGCCATGGGCGTTGAACACTCTATTTAAGCCTTTACGGCTCTTGCCGGTGGCGACGCTTAACAGTGCCCCTTGATTGCTTAGCTGTTGCAACAATTCCGGCACCCCCGCATAAAAGGCGCTTGGGGTTTGCTCCGCTTCCACATAATGATGGGAGTAACGTTGCCGCATCTGCTCCACTTGATCCACTGACAGCTCTGGGTGCAATTGCTCAATGGCAATACCCAAGGCCAATCCTACGATGTCGTGAACCTGGCGATCGGCCGCGGGTGCAATTCCTACGTCACGTGCTGCAGCCTGCATGCACATCGCAATTCGACTGAGGGAATCCATCAGAGTTCCATCCCAATCGAAAACGACTAACTTGTAGCCTAATTCTTGTTGGCTCAATATCATACTTACTTCTCGAGTTTACTCAATTTATTCAGTACCGCCTGTAATTCCTTTGGCAACGGTGCTTCAAAAACCTGCTTACCACCCTGCCCGGTGTTTATTTCCAGTTTAGCCGCATGAAGAAATAAACGTTTTAGCCCGTTTTCCACAAACTCTTCATTCTGTTCGCGCAGAAGATATTTGTCGTCCCCTGCTATTGGGTGTCCAGCGTGTTGAGCATGCACTCGAATCTGATGTGTGCGACCGGTAACCGGCTTAGCCTCCACTAAGGTGGCGTTAGGGAAAAGCTGCACCTGCTTGAACAGAGTAAGCGATGGTTTGCCCTCGGCGGACACCCTCACTACGCGCTCACCGGAGGCCAAGTGGAATTTCTTAAGCGGTGCCTCCACCCGATGCTGTCGCCCTTTCCAGCGCCCCCACAACAAGGCCACATAGGTTTTCTCCATGCGGTTCTCGCGCAGATCTTCATGCAGTTGTTTCAGCACCGAACGCTTTTTGGCGATCATCAGACAGCCAGAGGTATCTCGATCCAAGCGATGCACCAGCTCCAGGTATTTTTGCTGCGGGCGGATACTTCGTAACGCCTCAATCGCCCCTAAACTCAGCCCGCTGCCACCATGAACCGCCAGGCCAGAGGGCTTATTGATCACGATCAGGCCGTCATCTTCATATAAAATGGCGGCTTCCAGCTGGCTTTTCAAGCCATCGCCCACGAATTGGTCAGCACTTGAAGTCGATTTGGTGCGCGCCGGTGGCACCCTCACCATATCACCGATTTGAAGCTTGTATTCAGGCTTGGTGCGGCCTTTATTAATACGCACCTCACCCTTGCGAATCATTCGGTAAATGGCTGATTTTGGTACACCTTTCAGCCTGGCAAGGAGAAAATTATCGAGCCTTTGATCGAGGTGATCTTCTGTGATTTCCACGAAGGCGACTTTGGTGGGGGTAACATTACTGCTCATGGAAAATCAAGGGTTTCCAGCTATCTGTTTGATGAGGTTAACATTTCCTGCTATATTCCAGTGTGCCTTATAATAAGGCGCCCTTGAACAGCAAGATGGTTCCCGACGCGGCGTAAGCCCTGGGAAGCGGCCTATTCTAAACAGAATCACGGCAATCTCCTAATCAACATGGCGCCCACAATATCAGGCTCACGGATCCGGGCGTTATCAGGCAATTCTCAAGCAGTGTGCCATAGTCGCCCAAACAAGATCCCCCGCTTTTCACCATCGCAGATTGAATGGCCAGAAAAGCACCCGTTG
>JBFKSL010000319.1:0-5488 GCA_041626995.1 Ketobacter sp.
CCAGGTTTGGCTCGTCTCTTTGCCGGGTTCGCCGTTTTACCCGTGCTGCTTTTGCGCGGTTTTCGCGGTTCACTGGGTTTTTGCTCGGCAGGGTTGGAGCTGTTTTGTGTCCGTGGTTTTGGTTTCTTCGGCTTTTTGGGTTTTTTATTATGGCCATGGGGACGAAGAGGGCGTGACTCGCCAATCTCATGCACAGGTTCAAATCCTTCAACCTGCTTCCGTTCCAGGTGACGATTGATTAATCGCTCGATATCAAATAACAGATCCGCCTCATCAGCACAGACCAGTGATATTGCATGACCTGTGGCTCCAGCGCGTCCGGTTCGACCGATTCGGTGCACGTAGTCAGCCGGTACATTGGGCAGCTCATAATTGACCACCTGGGGTAGGCGGTCGATATCCAGGCCTCGCGCTGCAATGTCGGTGGCCACCAGGAAGCGTATACTGCCGTCTTTGAATTGGGCCAATGCTTTGGTGCGAGCCCCCTGGCTTTTATTGCCATGAATCGCCAGGGCGGTGATGCCTTGGGCATCCAGGTATTTGGTGAGTTGGTTGGCACCGTGCTTGGTTTTGGTGAAGACCAGCACCTGCTTCCATTTGTTCTCACGGGCTAATTCCACTAGCAAGCGTGCTTTTTTCTTTTTGTCCGTGGGGTACACCCACTGTTCTACGGTGTTGGCCGTGGTATTAGCAGGGCTAACGGAAATTTCCACCGGGTTATGCACAATGCCTTTTGCCAGTTTGCGGATGTCATCTGAAAAAGTGGCAGAGAACATCAGGTTCTGACGCGTGCGTGGCAACAGGTTCAGAATTTTTCGAATGTCATGGATGAAGCCCATGTCCAGCATGCGATCGGCTTCATCCAGCACCAACACTTCCAGCTGATTAAAGCGAATGGCATTTTGCTGATATAAGTCCAGCAGGCGGCCTGGGGTAGCTACCAGCACATCCACGCCACCGCGTAATTTCTTCATCTGAGGGTTTATCTTAACGCCCCCGAACACCACAGCTGAGCGTAATGACAAGTGTTTGCCATAGGTTGCCACGCTGGCACCCACTTGAGCTGCCAGCTCTCGGGTGGGGGTTAGCACCAAAACTCTGGCTTGGTTGGGTTTGGCTCCAGGGCCTTTGCTGAGCAATTCCAATATCGGCAAGGTGAACCCTGCTGTTTTTCCGGTGCCGGTTTGGGCCGCAGCCATCACATCTTTGCCCTGTAATACAGCAGGGATAGCCTGGGCTTGGATTGGTGAAGGCTCGGAGTAGCCCTCATCGGCAACCGCTTTCAATATGGGTGGCGACAAACCCAGTGAGGTAAAGCTCATAAATCGTTTTGGTTCCTAATATTGTTTGCCAGGCCGGTAGCATGGCTGCGCCGGAGACTACAGGATAGTGTGGGGATTAGCTATGGGGAGTTTGAAAAGAATGGTGGCCCCTCACAGACTTGAACTGTGGACCTACCGATTATGAGTCGGGTGCTCTAACCAACTGAGCTAAGGGGCCGAAAAGAGGCGCTATTATAAGGGCAACCTATAATAGCGCCAACTGTTTTAGGTTTCGCTGTCCAGGAAGCTGCGCAGATGCTCTGAGCGGCTTGGGTGGCGAAGTTTGCGAAGGGCTTTGGCTTCAATCTGACGAATCCGTTCACGGGTTACATCGAATTGTTTGCCTACTTCTTCTAATGTGTGGTCGGTGTTCATGTCGATGCCGAAGCGCATGCTCAGTACTTTTGCTTCACGGGCGGTTAAGCCTGCTAATACGGAGCGGGTGGCTTCCTGCAAACCTTCGATCGTGGCTGAATCCACTGGTGAATCGATGGTGGCATCTTCGATAAAGTCACCCAAGTGTGAATCTTCATCATCACCAATAGGCGTCTCCATAGAGATGGGCTCTTTGGCGATTTTCAGCACTTTGCGTACTTTATCTTCTGGCATCTCCAGGCGTTCACCCAGTTCTTCTGGAGTTGGCTCGCGGCCCATTTCCTGAAGCATCTGACGGGATACCCGGTTCAGCTTGTTGATGGTCTCGATCATGTGCACCGGAATACGAATGGTGCGGGCCTGGTCCGCAATGGAGCGGGTAATGGCCTGACGAATCCACCAGGTTGCGTAGGTTGAGAACTTGTAACCACGGCGATATTCGAATTTGTCTACCGCTTTCATCAAGCCGATGTTGCCTTCTTGAATCAAGTCCAGGAATTGCAAACCGCGGTTGGTGTATTTTTTCGCAATCGAAATAACCAGACGCAGGTTGGCTTCCACCATTTCCTTTTTAGCTCGGCGGGCTTTCGCTTCACCGATGGACATGCGGCGATTAACTTCTTTAATTTCCGGTATGGTTAAGCCAATGATTTCTTGTAGCTGAACCATGCGGCGTTGCGCCCGTAAAACTTCAGGGCGAACGGTGGCGAGTCCATCGGAGTAGGTGTGGCCTGCTTCGATAAATTCGTCGATCCATTCCAGCTTAACTTCGTTACCGGGGAAAGTTTTGATGAATTCTTTACGTGGCATTTTAGCCAAACGGATACAGTTGTTCATGATCACGCGCTCGCTGGCACGGATGGCGGACAATGTATCGCGAATTTCGCTTTCCACTTGGTCAAACAGGCGTGGTACCAGTTTGAAGGTAACAAAGTGATCGGCCAGTTTGCCCAGTGCGGTTTCGGCGCGTTTGGATTCGCGGCCATGCTTGGCGATGGCGGCTTCTGCTTTCTTATATAAGGAAGCTAGCTCGTCGAAGTTTTCTTTGGCCAGCTCTGGATCAATCTCGTTGCTGGCTTCTTCTTCGTCATCGTCGTCGTCATCTTTGTCAGAATCGGAATCGTCTTTTTGACTCACGGGCGGAGCAGGAGGAGGAATTTCGTCATCAGCTGAGATAAAGCCTGAGATAACGTCAGACAGGCGGCCTTCTTCGTTTTCGGTAACGCGATTGTATTCGCCCAAAACGGTTTCGATGCAGCCAGGCCAGTAGGCCAGGGCGTGCATAACCTGACGGATGCCTTCTTCTATTCGTTTGGCAATGACGATTTCGCCTTCGCGGGTTAGCAGCTCCACGGTGCCCATTTCGCGCATGTACATACGCACTGGGTCGGTGGTGCGGCCTGGCTCGCTTTCAACCGAAGCCAGTGCAGCGGCGGCTTCTTCGGCTGCGTCTTCATCGGTGCTGCTGGCGTTGTCGTTTAGCAGTAATTCGTCGGTTTCCGGTGCAATTTCATGCACTGGAATGCCCATATCGTTGATCATGCCGATGATATCTTCGATCTGATCTGGATCGGTGATGTCGGCAGGTAGGTGGTCGTTTACTTCAGCATAGGTTAGGAATCCCTGTTCCTTGCCTTTAGTAATTAACTGTTTTAGCTGGGACTTTTGCTGTTCTTTATTGGTCGTCATGTATTGCCCAATCTGTCAGGTGCGCGAAGAACGCGGCATTATACAAGTATCGGGGGGCTCTTGCTACTGTCAGGGGCTCCCGAATGTAAGTAGATTTATTTAACTGCTCATTCAGTTACATGGCTATCCTCTGTGCAGGGAGGGTGGGTTGAGGTTTGAATGTTATTTCGACAATTCTTTCTGTAAGTGTAGTAGTTCTTTAAATCTGGCTTTGTCTTTGACGCCTTGTTCGATGATTTGATCCAGTTCCTGTTCAACTTTTTGTAACTGCAGCTTACGTAGGGCGTCTTCCAATTCCGGCTGCTGATCATCATTAGGCAGCAGGAATTCTTTGGCGGCGAGCTTGAAGATCACGTCGCTGTGTTGATGGTTTTGCCAGTGTCCGAGAATAGATGCCGTGGAAAGTTCGGGGTTTTTGCTCAGAAAATCAAACAGTTCCAGTAGCACTTCCATGTTGGGCAGGGTGAGCTTATCCAGCCCTTCAGGTAAGGGGGCGTCGGCAGCCTGGCGAGGTGCGTTCAGCAGCATGCGGATGGTGCTGTCCACCAGGGAAAGGCTTTCTCTTTGGCCAGGAGGACGCTTAAGGGGCGCGCGTTGTTTGGGCTTGGCTGTTGTTTCGTATTCTTCATAAGCCGGCGGCGCTTCTTCCCAATAACCGGGGTCCTCTGACGGCGGAGGTGGGGGTGGCTCTTGCGGTGGGGGCGATAACTGAATGTCTTCCAGTTGGGTAATTTCCCCTAAGCGCTTAAGCATTAGTTGCTGGAATACGCCAGAGGGCAACTTTTCAAGATAAGGCTTAGCCAGGCTGGCGATGCGAGCACGGCCATCCATGGTGTTAAGGTTGATGTCCTGGCCCAGGTTTTCAAAGAAGTATTCCGAAAGAGGGGTAGCTTCATCCAGCAGCCCTTCAAAGTAATCCTGGCCATTTTTGCGCACCAGGGTGTCGGGGTCTTCACCTTCTTCCAGCAGAAGGATTTTTATCTGACGGCCATCCTTGAGGGTGCTCAAGGAATTTTCCAATGCGCGCCAGGCGGCTCGGCGGCCAGCATCATCACCATCAAAGCAGAAGACGAGCTCTTCGCTGTGGCGGAATAGTTTTTCAATGTGTTCCTGGCTGGTGGCCGTGCCCAGGGTGGCTACGGCATAGGGAATGCCAAACTGGGCCAGGGCGATCACGTCCATGTAGCCTTCTACGATAACAAAACGCTTGATGTGTTTTAGCGCTTGTTTGGCTTCGTATAGGCCGTAAAGCTCGCGGCCCTTGTGGAATACAGGGGTTTCGGGCGAGTTGAGGTATTTGGGTTTGTCGTCACCTAGTACGCGACCACCGAAGGCGATTACGCGGCCGCGACTGTCGCGAATAGGAAACATGACCCGGTCGCGGAAGCGGTCGTAGCGGCGGCCTTTGTCGTTTTCGATCAGCAGGCCGGTTTTTTGCAATAGGTTGACTTGACCATCGTCGGTACCCAGGGTGCCGATCAGGTTGTCCCAGCCTTGTGGGGCGTAGCCCAGGCGGAATTGTTTGGCGGTTTGCCCGCTTAGGCCTCGTTGTTTTAGGTAGTTCACCGGGCGGTCTTTGCAGCTGGGGTTGCGCAGTTGCTGCTCGTAGTAGGCGGTGGCCGATTCCAGGGTGCGATAGAGTGGTTGGTAGTCTTCTCTAGGGGCGGCACCTTCTTCCCTAGGCACTTCCATACCCAGGTTTTTGGCCAGGTTTTCGATGGATTCCACAAACCCCAGGCGTGTGTAATCCATAAGAAAACCGATGGCGTTACCGCTGGCGCCGCAACCAAAACAGTAATAGAACTGTTTGTCTGGGCTAACGGTAAAGGATGGGGTTTTCTCTTGGTGAAACGGGCAGCAGGCGCTGTAGTTTTTGCCTGTGCGTTTCAGGTGCACGTAGCCATCGATGAGTTCAACCAGATCGGTTCTGGCAAGAACATCATCGATGAAGCTTTCGGGAATGCGTCCGGCCATGCGGCTATTCTAGCCCAGGCCCGGCGCCCGGGGACGACCGGAGAAAAACTGCCAAGGGATTGAACGACAAAGGAATTTCACCATCCGACCAAGCGGGCCGGGAACAACGGAGCCGGTGTCAGCCGCCG
>JBFKSL010000320.1:0-5484 GCA_041626995.1 Ketobacter sp.
GGATGACTCGTCAACCTGAACGGTTAATCAAGGTCAATGTGTAGAAGTATAGCCATGAATCTATTTGGAATGGCCTATTTAATTACCATTTGATTTAAAAATTGCTGAAATCGTGAACTTCAGCATTCAGCTGATCAGGCATTCATCAACTTCGAATTGATTTAGTATAAATACCGATCAAATCAATATTATTCATCGCTGGAAAAGTCATAATTCATCTCTTCCGATGGTGCTTGCAGATAGTAACCTTGAATGTAATTCACACCGATTTGCCATAAGGTGGACAAAATGGCAGCACTTTCAACAAAGGGGGCAATGGTCAGCTTGCCCTGAGCATGGGCCGCTGCCACCATTTCTTTTAGGGCTTCTTTGCTTTCTTCTGAGCCAATTTCTTTCATAAAAGAGCCGTCCACTTTCAGATAATCCACGTCCACATGTTTTAGTGTGTTGAATGGATTCAAGGCACAACCAAAACGGGAAATGGAAACTTTGCAGTGCAGCTCTTTTAAGCCTTTGCTGAATTCTTTAGCCTGCTTGAGGTAAGTGGTGGCATCACTTTCACTGAACTGAAAGACAATAGCATCGCTGGGCATACGGGCGGCCTTTAAGGCAACGCTTAACCAAGGCAGCAAGGTTTGGTCTTTCAGGGATTCGCCCGTGATATTAATGATCACCTTTGTATCGTTGCCATTCGCCCGATGATCAGCCAGCAACTTGATGGATTGCAATATCACCCAGCGGTCAATTTTTTCACTGAGTTCCTGCTGAGAAGCAGCGGCCAGGAAATCGTTAGGCGACACTTCCTTACCCTCTTCATTCATCATGCGCAGGAACACTTCATACAGTTCGCCGCTACCGCCACGCAAATCAATAACAGGCTGGAACAATAACTTAAACAGCCCCTTATCAATGGCATCCTGCACCACTGCGCCGGTATCGTCTGGATCGATGGAATTCACCGATGCAGGATCAAACACGCCTACGCCATTACCAAGAGGGTTTTCTTCCCGTACTTGTTCGCTGGCTTGGTGAGCACGATTAATAATTTCTTCACTGTCGTCGGTATTTTCACTGATCAGAGTAACACCGATGCTAGCGGTCACCTGTATGGTTCGCTCTTGCACTTCCGACATATGATCTTCAATAACAGCGCGTAACTTTTCAGCGGCTTCACGCCCTGCCTCTAAATTGCTTTCTTTTACCAAGGCAGTAAAAATTTCATCACCAAAACGTGCCAGCATTGCCCCATCGGGTAAGGCATCGCGCAATATCGAGGCGACATCACTCAACACCATATCCGACCCGGCGATACCGATATCAGACTGAATGGAGGCAAAGTTATCGATTTGGATATAAAGCAGAACAGCGGTTTTACTATGGGTTACAGCCCACTGCACTATATTGTCGAGTTCGTGAGAAAAATGGTTTCTATTGAACAATCCAGTGAGCAAATCCTGGCTGCTGATTTCTTTCAAACGCTCTTGAAGCTCTGCATCGGCCTGATTGGTTCGAATCAGAATTTGGGTGCATGGCTCACCATCATAGGTGGCATTGGAGAATATCATGCGCGCCTGAATTTCGGTGCCATCGGTGCACATACCGTGGCAAAGGAATTCATTGGTGTCGCTTTCACCAGCGCTGTATGCTCGCAGAAAGGTTTTGAAATCATCATGATCTTTGGGCGATACCATGTCCATAATGGGCATGCCTTCCAGATCCTCCGCATCGTCATATCCAAATAATTCCAGATAAGCTTCGTTGGCGTAGGTGTGCATACCGTCGGTGATATAGGTAATCGCATCGCGGGAGCTATCCAGCAATACCGCACAACGCTTCTCTGCTTCTTTAAGATGCAATTCCGCGGATCGACGGGCACGACGATCCGCCAGGTTTTTCAGCTCGCGTTGTATTACCAAAATCAGGCGATCATGATCGTCTTTTTGCACCACGTCCTGATAGCCTTCCCGCAACCCTTCGGTGATTTCTTCATGATCATGTTCATCAATTAAAAATATGGCAGGAATGTCTTTGGCCTGCTTGCTGACTTCTTTCATACACTCCATGGCGAACACATCATTTGCATCCGGGCGCATCAACATCAGATCCCATGAACCGCTGGATAAGGCCTGAGTCAGGCTATCCATGTCCTCAATCATCTGGCCACGAGTGGCGCGGCCCGAATTGCGGATCAAATTCATTAACTGCTCTGCGTCGTCCGGCGACTCATGCAATATTAGTAACTTTATTGTCTCTGATTTTTTCGTCATGAAATCTAAAATCAACTTCGCCCAATCAGGGCATTAAATATACTTGCTGGTAATTGGTCGCCCTTGCCCTATTTCCTACTGCAAGTTCCTTGTTACAGGCTCGACCAAATGGAATCAAAATCATCATCTTGTGCCGGTTTATTCTGTTCAGCGGCTTTCTGCATGGCTTCTTTTTCGGCAGCTTCTGCACGGGAGGCTGCAGGCACCAGCATTTTAAACTGAAACTGACTAAAACTGGCAGTGGAAGTTACCTGTTTTATCAATTGTGCTTTGGAAACTTCACCACTTTCACTGACATTCACTTTATAGCCTACATTAAAGGCAATATTAGGCGTGATCAAAGTCGCGGGCTGGCCTATGGCGCGCAGTTCCGGCAACATTAATGTACGCATATATTCGGTAACACCGCCTTTTTTATGAATCACCTGAGTACCACAAGCCTCCGCTTTGGGAGCAATCAACTCCACTCCCATGCGCACACCTTCATTTTTAAACTGCTTCACCCAGCGAATAACAGCGATGGACCAGTGAGACTTGTCATCTTCTAAAATACCAACAATTTCACCGGTCTTAACTTGTGGCGGCACGTCCTGCTTCCAGGAAACGCAAAAGCCTCCAGGGCTGGTATTGATGATTTCACAGGAATAGCTGGGATATTTGTCTTTTTCATCAGCGTGGCGCTCATTGGCATAGGTATCAATTTCCTTACCTATGTCCTCCTCTTCCTTTAACTTGATCTTGCTACGATCCACATTCAAGCCCCAAACATCATTACTTTCGTAGGTATCTTTTCGACGCCCTGGGCCATTTTGCAGAAAGGGGTTATTGAGTTCTTCCAACATGCTGCTGCTTCCAGTAATCATGCGGTTGAAATCCGCTTTACCAGAAACAAAGTAATGCGTGGCGCTCAAGCCAATACAAAGTGTTAAATAGCCATGCTCTTCGATGCGGGTGAAGGCACGCTCCGATAACACACCCCAAGCCTGAATCAAAATGCGGGTGAGATCCCCTGGCATTTTCGGGGGAACATAAAACGTATCCACCGGATGGGGTTGCCCTTGGGGCAGCTGCAACATTGAGCGCAGGTTATCGGAAACCTCAGAAGCATCAAAAAAACGAATATTGTGGGGCAAGGTGGTGCGACGCATTAGCGACTGGTAGATGGGGGGAAGATCGGACATCACATCAATCCCAAATAGCCCACTCACCGTTTTGGCATCGGTTACACTGGCAAATTTAGACCAGTATTTCGCCGCGTCGTACACCATTTCAATCTGCTGCTGGCGAAGCTGATTGGGCTTTGCCGTAGCCAATAACAATGACCGCAAATACAGGTCATAAACACTGGACTCCCATTCATCCTCTTCAGGGTCGACCTGCAGTTGCTCCAGCATGCCAAAGCGCTGTGCTATTAAATACAACAGGTGCATTTCCTGCCAGAATCCAGCTGGGGCAGGGAAATACAATTGAAAACTGCGCAACAATACATAGTTCTGTTCGGAAATGGCTCGATGAATCGCCTTCTGACACAGCTTTTTGGCATCCTTGTCGCCATTCTTAACCCGTGACAGCAATTGCATGGTGACTGCTTTGTAGCCGGTGGCCAGGTGATTTTGCAACGCTTGGGCCAAACTGGCGATCTTGGCCTCTTTCGGTGGCAACACCACGGCTTTATTCAGAAAATGCTTTTCGAGGCTCTTACAAATGTAGCGAATGGGGCCACGCATAATTTCCATTAGCTGGAAGCGCGTTTCCGAATCCGTTTTCAGTCGGTTCAGCTCTTGAATGGCGGCATAGAGACGTTTGGCGCTCTCTCCCACATTCATTTTTGGCAAACCGTCCACCCACTCCTGGACCTTTTTTGGCTGAGGAGCACTAAAGGACAGCACCTCCAAGTCATGTGGCGGCAGCTTCAAGCTTAAATGCTCAGCTGAATTCGACATTCACAATTCCCATGTTCACAGCATTTTACGTGTAAATTCGCACGGTTACGGCGCTCACAAGCACCTACTCCTGCCGAAATCCCACAGCGGCAGAGCACCTTACTAGCAAGTATAGGCAAGCTTTTCCAAGCTTGCGCAAGCAATATCCGTGTCTTACTCATTCTGATAAGTGTAAATCAATCAGGGTTTTGCTGGATTTTCCTGGAATCTCTCTGACTAAGCGAGGTATCAGGAAACCGGGAAGCATGCCCTGTAAAGCGACCACTAACTGGCGCGCTTGCGCTTCCTGCACGTCAAAATGGTGTGCACCGGCCACGGGATCAAGCAAATGCAGGTAATAAGGGAGAATATTGGCCGCAAACAGCCGTTCACTAAGCTGCCCCAATACCGCTACCGTATCATTTACCCCTTTTAGCAACACCGACTGATTAAGCAAGGTTACGCCAGCACCCTTTAAATAGGACATGGCCAAATCGAAGTTCTCATCCAGCTCATTAGGATGATTGACATGGGTAACCAAAATGCTCTTCAGCGAGCAGGCCGCCAACACATCAATCAAACCCTGGTCGATGCGCTGTGGAATCACCACTGGCAGCCGCGTATGTATACGTATTCTCGTTATATGAGGAACAGTTTCTATAATTTTCAGCAGCTTAGCAAGGCGAACATTGCTGGTAAGCAGAGGATCCCCGCCACTGAGCACCACTTCGTTCACTTCTGGATGCTGCATAAGATAGGACTGGATATGAAACAGCTCTTCCCCAGTAAGCTGATTCTGCTGGTAGGGAAAATGACGACGAAAGCAGTAACGACAGTTGATTGCGCATGCGCCAGTTAACACCAACAACACCCGGCTTTGATATTTATGCAGCAGGCCCGTTTGCGGGTTGCTGTGTTTTTCCGCCAGAGGATCTGCCACAAAGCCCGGATGCGGCTGCGACTCTGCCAACACCGGCAGGATCTGAAGCAGTAAAGGGTCTTGAATGTCCCCCGGTTTGATCTTGCTTAAATAATGCTTGGGAACACGAACAGGAAAATCATTTTCACCTAATTTCCCATCAGCAACGGCCTCCAGAGGCAGATTTAACGCTTCGCAGAGGGCTTCCAAGGAACGAATGCTGTCAGAAAGAGCAAATTGCCAGTCTTCGGTATGCCAACTGGAAGCAGTTCGAGTTATCATTAGCGCCTTTCCCCGACTGGGGTATGGTTTTTATACGTTAAGGTGTTGATCAATGGCCAACTATTCTACCAACGAATTCCGCTTGGGTCTTAAA
>JBFKSL010000321.1:0-5473 GCA_041626995.1 Ketobacter sp.
ACAACGATCATTACATTTTGGCAGTTGCAGTATTGCGCACCCATTTTAGGGTCGGTCACGGTGATGTCGTATACCTATCTTATACCCAGTATCGTGTTAGTGATTGATCTGCTGACATTTCAATTGGCTGATATCAATGCAATTTTTATGGGTGTCTTTCTTACGCTGATCTCCTTGGTCTTGCTCAATGTAAGGAAAATTCCAGAACTTAGATCACACTAACCGTTTCCTGGAAGTAAGGCGAAAGCCTATCACTATGAATCAGTCATTGAGTTATCAGATTTTCCTGGCCCACTTAGCAGTACTTATAAATACTTGATGAATTGGATATTTAGACTATTGAGATAATTAAGCCACTGGTTTATTAAAATGCGCCATACTTATGGTGAGATGGGCTAAAAATATCGTCATTTGTGATTTTAGTAATCAGAAAATAAGGAGATATTGTGAAAGAGCTGGTGAAAAAGCTTTTTGTTGGGGTTTCGGTTTTACTATGCGTTTCAGATGTCTGTATTGCCGATACCTGGAGTATTACAGAGCTTCAATATCAGTATGGAGAGCTTGATATTCCGCTATTTGCGGGAGGAGGAACGGAATCCGTTTCTACCTATACTTTAAAGAATGCTAGCGGATGGTCATGGGGGGATAGCTTTATTTTCATAGACCATACTGTTGGAAGTGATCAAGGTAGTGGTTTTTATGGTGAGTTCTATCCAAACATGAGCTTGTCTAAAGTCACAAATCGCACACTATCCTACGGTGTGGTGAAGGATCTTGGCGTCTTTTTAGGGGTGAATGCAGGTCGAAAGGCAAAATTCAGAAAGTATTTGCCAGGCTTTCGAATTGCTTTTGATTTGCCAGGCTTTGTATTTCTTAATCTGGATAGTAGTGCCTATATTGATGGAAACAAAGGTATTGATAAGCACGGGGCACCGAAAGAAGATGACAGCTTTATGGTGGATCTAAATGGTTCTTATCATGGAAGTTGGGGGTCCATTCATTATGAGATTGAAGGCCATATAGAATATATTGGCAGTAGAATGAATGAGCTGGGGCAAAAAGTTTCTCATCATATTCTTGCGCAACCGCAGTTTAGAATTGATGTAGGACGCCTCTGGTTTGAAGAAAAGCAAAAGCTCTATTTGGGTATGGAATATCAATATTGGCGTAACAAGTTAGGTGATTCAACCACGGATGAATATGCACCACAATTTCTCTTTGTTTGGCGCATATAAGAAAACAAAGGAGGTTGTGAAGATGTCTTTTATTGGTACGAACATGGAAGATATAGACATACTAATCATTTAATGGATTGATATGATTGTAGAGCGTCCTGCTCATGAATTCAGGCACGCTCTACATAAAACGTTATTTAAGATTTTTCGTAATAACCTTTAACGTATTTCGAACGGGTTCTTGGCTCCATGGGTATTTTTCAAAAATTCGAATCATGCTTGGGCCGGTTTTATAATAGCTACGCACAAGCAATCTGCCACCAGAGCTTTGCATTAACCGTTGATCACGAAATTTCCTTAAAGCTTCAGTACGCTGTTCCAATTCAGTGCCTTTGGTTAATGAAATCCAAGGGCAAAGCTCTTTTAAGATCTCATCCGCCGGTGGTAGATACTGCGGCTGAATCATGGTGCACTCATCCAAACTCAAGCCGTTGTCGTGAGCCCATATCGCCACTTCGCTCACATGTATATCGCCAATATAATCGTATTCGTGCCGATCATTAACGCGCTCAGGTAAAGCATGACCATCGGTATATTTAATGAGTTCGCCTACAGCGCAGTGCACACCGCGATGGTCAATAAATCGTGGTCTACGCTGTGATAGCGATAATTGATGCAGCGGAAACACGCCCTCTCGGGCATAGCAGCGCAGTGCATTAATGACCAAACGTCGATTTATCTTTTGTTGCCGATTCAAATGTTGAATTGGTGCAGATTGCAAATAGTCGCAAACAAAAAATAAATGGGTTTGAATACGTTCCTTGTCGTTTAACGGGTGAATATTTCGTTTCGAAAATATAGCACTATAGTCACCGATGGCCGCGTTAACTTCCCATGTTGGTGTCTGCATGGTTCCCCTCCTTGTCGTTCTTGTTTTGGTCTGGCTGGCGGGCTGCCAGCTTGGGCCATTGTAGGAAAAGTCCGTGTGCAAAACTATGCTTAGCCGACAATCGGTTTAGTGAGAGGAAAACCTCGAAAATACAGATGGTTAGGGAGTATTTAGATTGTTGTCTTTGACCCAATACTTGTTACCAAGCTTTTGAACCAAGCCTGATTTTTTCAATTCTCCTAATTCCTTGTTTAAAGTTTGTCTAGTTACTCCCATCATGGCCGCCAGGGCATCTTGAGAAATAGGAGGTTGTATGAGCATCCCGCCTTCATGGGGTGTGCCAGTATCTGCCGCAATCTGCTGTAAGCGAATATACACACGCTGTTTTACTGAACGCAGCAAACTTTCCTCTAACCAGATGAAGGTAGAGCGTAACTGTGAAGAAAGTGCCACAGCTATCTCTCGATACAGAGATGGATTTTGATCTAAAACACTTTGAATAATGGCGCTATCAAAACCGATGCAATGGGTGGCTTCAATGGCAACGGCGGAATGTATATGCGGTTTGTTGTCCACAATGGAAAGGCCACCAAAAAGATTACCTCTGCCTGCTAAATCAATAATGGCTTGATCGCCGTTTTCCTTAAGTACGACACCTTTTACGCTGCCACTAACAATCAGAAACAACCAGCGTGAAATATCACCCCGATCAAAAATAATTTGCTCAGGTTGCCAATAGAAATCCTTAGCGCTTTCGGCTAGCCGTAACTTTTCTGTCTGGGACCAGTTTTTAAATAGCGGGCACTCATCCATAAATGCGTGACTGAGCAGTCCGCGTTCTTGATTCTTTTTATTGTTCATTGCTTACCTGCGTAAACGACTAGGTAATGACTTCCAATGTAAATTTTTTGACAGCGTACGTTGTCACTGCGCAGTAAAGTTGATTGAAAACGTCACGGTGGAACTTAATTTTCCAAACGTTTTTGCACAGGTTGAATGGCTCCCTTGATATGGCATTCAACGGCTGGATCATGAATGTGGCAACGCTTGTTGTCAATATCTACTGTGCGGTAGTTCCCCTTGATGCAATAAAAAACAGATACAAAAAACAAAAATCAACGGAAGTGTCGTTATGAATAGGAACGCGATTTTTAAAAGCCTTTGTGTTTTTATCAATAGGAAACTGCAAATACATTCTTTTCTGATAATTGTTGCAACTGGTCTATTGGTGGCCTGTTCTGGCGATGATAAAAATACTAATTCTGAGTCCTCGGCGAGAGTGGTTGAGCAATCAATTAATGACTATGACTTAAGTGAAGAAGCGCCAACACAGGATACGGATGACGAAGTGTCCGAAGTGATTGGCCAAAATCTTTATTCTCGTCCTTACGAATATTCCCACATGGTTAATCTGCCTCTGCAGTTCGTGGAGATGTCTACCGGCAAGAAACTCAGTGTGCGCGTTACGTTGCCTGCCAACGAAAAAGGTGTACCAGAACCGGGACCATTTCCCGTGATTCTTACGCAATCAGGTTATAACACCAATTTAATGAGTTTGATGTTTATGGGTATGCCCGGCAACTTAATGTTGGGTGCGCCCGATTACTTTATGGTGAAGCGGGGTTATGCTCAGGTAGCAGTGGATGCATTAGGCACAGGTGCATCTGAAGGCGGTTGGGAGTTATTTGGTGAAGAGGAACAAATTGGCTTTGCTGATATGGTGGATTGGGTGCATGAACAGGAGTGGAGTAATGGCAAGCTCGGCGTGGCTGGTGTTTCCTATATGGCCATTAGTTCGTTGTTTGCAGCTCAGCGCCGACCTGATTCAATTCATGCGGTTTTTGCAAGTTTGCCTATGGGTGATGCTATGCGTGGAATTGTTGGAACCGGTGGCACATTAAATACGCATTTCATGCGTACTTGGATGTATATAACCCATACTGCCGCAACGCAAAATGTACCTGCGATGTTAGCTTATCCAAAACAAATGAATCAGTTAATTCGTTCGACGCAACAGCATGTTGAGAATGGTGAGAATTATTTGTTGCCTCTTGTTGATGATGCTTTATGGAACGAATCTTACGTGACGTATGATGGAGAGTTTTGGCGCACAAGATCGCCTTTGGAAAATATTGATAATATTAAAGCGCCAACGTTTATTTTTGGCGCTCTTGATGATTTGTTCCAGCGCGATGAGCCTTTGTTGTATGAAGCATTAAAGAAAAATGGCGTGGACGCTCGCCTGGTGATTTACAACGGCGCGCATATGCTCAACTTTTTAACTTCCCATATTGGCAACGAACAGGTTCCACCTATCGATTATATTATGCTGCAATGGTTTGATCGCTACCTGCGGGACATGGAAACCGGAGTAGAAAATATTCCCCAAGTTGTGCAGCATGTAAAAAATTATCCCACGGACAGCACACCGGAACAGTTTCGTAATGACAGCTTTGTCACCGCTACCGATTGGCCACACCCATTGGCAAAGGCAGAACGTTGGTATTTTCATGGCGATCTAAGTTTGTCGCAAACAATGCCCGATCAGCAACAACAACACTATATGACGAATCCACCTGGTGCCGTTGGTGGTGCTCATCTAAGCGATGGTTTGGTGGTGTTTGAAATGGAAATTAATGATGGCACGGTGTGCTCTCGTAGTTACGAGCAATGGATCTTGGGTTTGGTGTTTCCAAAAACCTGTTATGACAATACAGCCAATACCGAGCAGCAACGTATTGTTTTTGAAACGGGGCCTATGGAAGAGGACTATTTTATAAATGGCCCCATACAAGCGGATGTATGGATAGAAAGTACGGTTTCTGAAGCGGTGGTAAATGTACAAATTGAGTCGGTGTCGAAAAAGCAATCTCAGCCTATATCTAACGGTATGTTGCTGGCCTCTGTGCGAGCCGTCGATGAAGAAAGTTCCCGATTTATGGATGGTGAAATGATTCAACCATTTCACTATTTAACGGAAGAGAAAGCGGAACCGTTGGTGCCAGGTGAAGTGGTAAAAATGCAAATAGAAGTCTTCCCCACCAGTGCCATTATTCCTAAAGGCAATAAGCTTCGGGTTGCCGTTAGTCCCAGCAATCAGGCCCAGGGCATTTTAAATTATCCGCGTCAAGAGCAGGCGGCTGGTGGAGTAACAACCATTCATATCAGTCCGGATTATCCCTCCAGCGTGGTGTTGCCAATTGTGCCTACCAGCGCCTTAAATTAAATACTCATAGCTTGATGTGTAGAGAGTGAACTCTAACCAAGTCATTCTCTATCTTTCTTTGCACTAATGGCATGGATGTTGCCACTTCAACCTTTCACTGTATGCACTAATATATTCATGCTCGATTCTTATTTTATGGTTATGATGGGAATCTGATCATTGGGCTGGTGCTTGCTTGCAAAG
>JBFKSL010000322.1:0-5473 GCA_041626995.1 Ketobacter sp.
ATCATAGCCCTACGACCACAACTTTCAATTACCCCATATAAATCAACAACTTAAAAAGTTGGCACGCCGCTTGAATATACCTAGGCAAGCCAGCAAATTCGGCGCGATTGAACCAACGAATCAATTAACTGACACAACACATACTTATTTTTCAAAAAGGAATTAACACCATGGCTATTTACATGAACTTCAACGGTCTAGGCATCAAAGGTAACGTAACTGCAGCGGGTTACGAAAACTGGATCGAACTGGACAGCTTCAACCTGGGCGTAGGCCGCGGCATCAGCATGGAAGTGGGCAACATGGCCAACCGTGAAGCCACCCGCCCTTCACTGAGCGAAGTGTCTATCACCAAGATGTTGGATAACGCCTCCGGCGGCCTGTTCAAAGAATCTCTTACCGGTGTGGAAGGTGTGGAAGTCATTATCGACATCGTACAAACCGGTGCCAAGCAAGTGGAGAAATTTGCCTCTTACACTTTCAGCGATGCCTTACTCAGCTCTTACAGCGTTAACGCCAGCGGCGGCAGCGCTCCCTATGAAAGCTTAAGCCTGAGCTTCTCGAAAGTGATTGCCGATCTGCAAGGCGCAGATAAGACCAATAAGAACGGTCAAAACATGAAAGTTGGCTACGACTTGGCCACTGGCAAGCCTCAATAACATAATAAGCGAGCACCAAGAGTACCGGGCACCTCCTCCATGGGGTGACCCGGTTTTTTTCATGGTGATGCAACTTATGTGAATCCAAAACAACGAAAAAGGAAGGCGTAATGAAGGAATTAAAAATCGAAACAGGAACAGTAAGGTCTTTTTTCGTAAGGATAGATGCCTTAGACAGGGTTTATGATAGCGAGAAAGATTTAGCGTTGTTTCTTTGGCGGGCTTCGCGCACCGACCAACCTACTGAGAATCCATTACACCCTGACTTTGTGCCAAGAGAGCTGCGAAAAGGAAAATTTAGAGCAGCTGACGTCACAGTTGAAAAACATGAGGGCGTTGATTTTATAATCCCTAAAGTTTACAAAAAACGCCCGGAAGATATTTGGAAAGCGCAAGGCGCCTCATTATTTGATAAACCAAACACATTTGCAGGGAAACAATGGGAATATATAGAAATTCCAAAAGGGACTGAAATACCCAAAGGTATTTTAATAATAAAAGATGACTATAACGATAGATTCAAAGCAACACATTATTCTATTGTTCCTGATCACCCAATGCCAGTAAGTAATTTCAAACTATTATTAAATCAACTAATGACCAATATTGAAAAGCAACGGGGAAAAGCGCGCAATGCCTAACATAGACCCAGAAACACTTATGATTTCGCTGCAATCAGTCTATGAAAGCATCAATCGATTTGAGGCTCTGCTCCAATCTGAAACATTGCAAGATCCAGAGAACATCGAAGAGTTGCTAATCTCCTACGATGAGGCTTTGAAAGTTCTAAAAAGCGCCTATCAGGAAGAACTGGAAAAAGGCGCGCAACTTCCTCCATTAAAGGCTATTCTGATATCAGAATAAAAAACGGCAGCCGCTTTCATCTTAGTAACACGTTCTTCCACACCCAGTGACCTGTCACTTAATAAAACTGACATAGAAAAAGAATTTAGAAATTAAGCTTTTCTAATACCCAAAAACCTCACAGAACAGCATTATCCTTTATAATCAATAAGTTACAAAGTTGGCACGGAGCTTGATATACATATATCAGGTAAAGAGAAATCAAGCAGTCACAACCTAAACAACCAATTAAGAATTTAATTTTTAAGGAGCAAGACAATGGCTATTTACATGAACTTCAACGGTCTGGGCATCAAAGGCAACGTAACCGCAGCGGGTTATGAAAACTGGATTGAACTGGACAGCTTCAACCTGGGCGTAGGTCGCGGCATCACTATGGAAGTGGGCAACATGGCCAACCGTGAAGCCTCTCGCCCATCATTGAGCGAAGTGGCTATTACAAAAATGCTGGATAATGCTTCTGGTGGTTTGTTCAAAGAATCATTAACCGGTGTAGAAGGTGTGGAAGTGATTATCGACATCGTACAAACCGGTGCCAAGCAAGTGGAAAAATTCGCCTCTTACACTTTCAGCGACGTGATACTCAGCTCTTACAGCGTAGCGGCTAGCGGCGGTTCAGCACCTGCTGAGAGTTTAAGCCTGAGTTATTCTAAAGTGGTTGCCGATCTGCAAGGCGCAGACAAAACCAATAAGAACGGTCAAAATATGAAAGTGGGTTATGATCTAACCACTGGCAAACCTCAGTAAAATCAAAACCGGTGCCTAAACAAATGTTTGGGCACCCCATTTTTTAGCAACGAGAGATTCAATATGGCACTGTCACAAGAAGGACGTTTAATACAAGTTGATGCGGCCTTTATCGCTTCCGATGTGATCGCTTCAGACTTTCAAGCCGTTGAAAGGATGTCGGGGCCATTTGAAATTCGATTGACAGTGTTGAGTAAAAAATTGGATCTGGCCAGCAAAGACTGCATAGGCCAAAAATGCTCAATCAAACTTTGCACCGATGAAGGCAACGACCGCTATTTTCATGGCCGGGTTAATCGTATTTCATTGGGCGACATGAGTGGTGAAGAACGCAGCTACCGTATTCATTTGGTGCCAGGCTTTTGGTTTTTAAACCAAAGCAGCGCGCATCGTGTTTATGAAAACATGAGCGTAAAAGATATTATTTCCAATCTATTACGCGAACACGGAAGCTTTTGCACCTTTCAGGACAAAACCATCGCCAGCTATTTAACCCGCGAATATGTGGTTCAATATGGCGAAACGGATTTTGAGTTCATTACCCGCTTAATGCAGGAAGAAGGAATTTTCTATTACTTTACCCATAGCGAATCGGAACACACCATGGTGCTGTGCGATGACACCAGTGGTTACTACGATTGCGCTGAAACTTCTTTGAAGTTTAACGTTGGCTCGGACTTTGAAAGCACCGCAAAAATTTTATCCTGGTCACGAGAGCTGCAATATCACGCGGCCAATTTTGAACAAATCGATTACAGCCACGAAACACCCAAGAATTATTACAAGCAAAACATTGCCACCAAGCACGCCTTTGCGCAAAGCCCCAGTGTGAAAACCTTAACGGACTTTTCCCATTTCAGTTTGGGTAGCGAATACAGCTACGATGTCAGCAATAACAAACGTGTCACCGGTGTGCGCCTGGAGGCGTTGGAAGCAGGCCATAACGTGGCAAATGGTTCTGGTGTCTGTGCACACTTTTCCCCTGGCTGCCGCTTCACGTTAGAACATTTTATCGAAACCGAAAAAGGCGACTACATTGTCACCGAGGTTCATCATAGCGCTAGCGATGGTCTGGATTCCGATTCCAATTATGATAACGCGTTCCAATGCATTCCTAAAGACGTGGTTTTCCGATCACCACAATCCAATATTAAAAATCAAATTCGCGGCCCGTTAAATGCGAAAGTGATTGAATTAAAAGCCTCCGAATCCGCAGACGATGTTGATCCCTATCGCATGGTGAAGGTGCAATTCCCTTGGATGAGCGATTCCAACAGTTGCTGGTTGCGCGTAGTGCAATCCTACGCTGGCCCAGGCTGGGGTGCCAGCTTTGTTCCACGCCTGGAGCAAGAAGTGTTAGTGGATTTTATTAACGGCGATCCAGACCGGCCTATTATCATCGGCGCTTTGTATAACAAAGATAACCAGGGCCCTAAATACACCAGCACCCAAAGTGGTTTTAAAACCGAAAGCGGCAGTTTTAATGAACTGCGCTTTGATGATAAAGCCGATGCTGAAGAAATCTATGTGGAAGCAGGTAAGGATTACAATTATCTGGTGCATAACGATGAAACCGGCACCATTGAAAACGATCAGAATTTAACGGTAACCAATAACCGCACCCTTGTCATCAGCGGTGGCGACGAAAGCAAGACATTGGAAAGCGGTAATCAAATTTTAAATGTTGCCGGTAACCAAACCAATTCCATCGATGGTAATCAGGAAAGCACCATCGGCGGTGATCAAACCATTACGGTAACGGGCAGTATTACTCAAGACTCCAGCGCCTCTATTGATAGTAGCGCCTCTCAATCCATTACCTTAACCGCCAATAGCTCTATCGAGCTGAAGGTGGGAGGCAACAGCATTAAAATTGATGCCTCGGGTATTACCATAAAAGGCACCATGGTGAAGGCGGAAGGCAGCGCCATGACCGAAATAAAAAGTGGTGGTATTTTGAAAGCGCAAGGCAGCTTGGTGCAGATTAACTAAGGAGGCTCACCATGGGACAACCCGCAGCAAGAGTAGGTGACAATCACGTTTGCCCAATGCAAACCCCGGCCCCTGTACCCGTTCCCCATGTGGGCGGCCCAATCGTTGCACCCTCGGCACCCACCGTGTTGATCGGCAGCATGCCCGCAGCAGGCATGGGTTCCTCATGCGTATGCGTTGGCCCGCCAGACAGCATCATTAAGGGCAGCGCCACCGTTATGATCGGTGGCAAACCTGCGGCCCGAATGGGAGACACCACAGCCCACGGTGGTTCCATCGTGATGGGTTGCCCGACGGTATTGATTGGCGGCTAAATCGTTCATTGCGTAGATATTTTTTCGCCCCCTCGTTACAATTTCAGGCTCTCGTTCAATGGCACACCCAACCACCAGCCTGAGATTGAATAATGAGTAACGATACCACCATGTGGGGCACCGAGCGGCCTGTTAGTTTCAGCTCACAAGTTAGCCGCTACGCTCTCACCATAGCCTACCACCACAATTGGAAGCGCATTGGTGCCACGGCTTATCTGGATCAACTTTCCCAAGGAAAGGCAGTGGCGGTATCGCGCTTAGAACCCATCTTCGCCCCACCCTACTCCAGCGACCAATTCGCCATCGACGACCGTTACATCAGCCGCAAGCCTTTAATGATCGAACAGTTAAATGGCCGACTACTACTGACGCCTCACCCCGAAGGCACAGAGGTACGTGTGGATGGCACCCCAATCCGAGCACCTCACTATATATTTGAAGAGCACCTGAAGACTGGTGTTATTGTGGAGCTGGGCAAGCGGGTAATTTTAGTGCTGCACAGCATGACTCCGGATCGTAACAGCCCCAATATGCACCGCATGCTGGGTGTAAGCGAAGGCATTGAAAACGTGCGCCGCTCCGTTGACCGTGTAGCCGACCTGAATGTGCCGGTACTGATTCGCGGCGAAACCGGTACCGGTAAGGAACTGGTAGCCAGCGCCCTGCATAATGCCAGCCCTCGCTGCACCCGCCCCATGTTGGCGGTGAACGTGGGCGCCATTCCGGAATCACTGGCCATTTCGGAATTATTCGGTGCTAAAAAAGGCTCCTTCACCGGCGCAAACAAAGACAAGCCCGGTTATTTTGTACAAGCCAACAACAGCACCCTGTTTTTGGATGAAATTGGTGACGCATCCGACGAAATCCAAGTGGCATTACTACGCACACTGGAAACCA
>JBFKSL010000323.1:0-5468 GCA_041626995.1 Ketobacter sp.
AAGCACAGATACCGCCAGACCTCAGGAATACATTACGGTTACGTATTCAGGTCTCAATAACTACTGGGATAGAATTGCGTTTTTTGTTCCCGGAGCACCCAATGATAGTCCGGTACAATCCGCTCGGTTAGGAAGTCAGTTTGCGGGTGAGGCTTCTGTTCAGGTTCCAGGTTCTGAGGGTGTGTATGAGGTACGGCTTATTAATGATAAGGATGAGCTGATTCTGGATGGTGGCACGATTACTCTGAGCTATGATGCTACTGGTGTTAATGCGGCTGCAATTGTGCTTCCGGGTGCATTGCTGGATATTTCCTACTCAGGCTCAACGGATTATTGGGACAGAGTTGGGCTTTATGCACAAGATGCCACAACAGCAGGCGTTTCAAAAAATACTCAGGGTGTTGAGTCTGGCATCCTCCAGGTGACCGCGCCATCCGTTACCGGAGTCTATAACCTGAAATTGGTTAATTCAGAAGATGTTCTCATTGCCGAAGGCAACACCGTGAGTGTTCTGGACCCTACAGCAACGGCTGTGTTTGCTGGCCATGCCACAGCAACACCCAGCGAAACAGTCACCGTAGCCTATAGCGGATCAACTGGCACCGAAGCAACACCTGATCGGGTGGGTATCTTTGTGCAGGGCAGTGATAATAGTTCGCCTCTAGGCTTTGCTGTGCTCCCTGAAGGAAGTGTAGGTGCGGCTAGCCTTGTGGCTCCAGCGTCGGATGGTATTTACGAGGTTCGCCTCTACAATCATCTAAATGAAACCATTGTAAGTAGCGAAGATTATTTACGCGTGGTGGATTCTACTGTGGATTCCATTCATGTTCCCGCAACCGTCGTCGCTGGTTCCACTCATAAGGTTATTTTCAGTGGCGCCACGGACTATTGGGATTCCGTTGCTATTTACAACGCTACAGAAACGGATCCAGCAAACTTTCTCTATAAAGTGAGAGTGGGATTAGGATCTGGAATTCATGATGTTCGGGTGCCCACCCTTGCAGGAGAATACACGGTTCGTTTGATTAACCAGTCAAATGGTTTGATCGTCGATGGAAATGATTTCATTGTACAATCCTACGCCACCACACTGTCGCTAGCATCGGTGGCCACCCCGGCAGCCAGTATTCCTGTGGAATACACGGGAACGACGAACTATTGGGATCGCGTTGCGATATACCAAAGTGGAGAAACCGGATTGAACTATCTGACATCCACCAGGATTCCCCCGGAAGGAACCGTTGCCTATCTTCCCGTGCCAACCACAGAAGGTACCTATGATGTGAAAGCGGTTAACGACAAAGGGGAAATTATGGTTGAGGCCGGAACCATTACACTCACCTACGATGCTATCACCATTTCGGGGCCTGAATTCGCCATGCCAGCTGAAGAAATTGAAGTGACCTATGACGGTTCAACCCAGTATTGGGATAAAGCGCAGTTGGTTCGAGATGATGTATCCAGTAAGGCGGTTGTAGAGTCGCTGCGTATTGGCAGCCAGGCTGCCGCTACCGTGATGATGGATGTACCGCAACAAACCGGTCTCTACCATTTGAATATGATTAATAATGGTGGCGTACTGATGGCGGGTGGCGGCACAGTTGCGGTGTTGGATCCAGCGGAAGTTGCTGTCTTCGCATCACCTCGTTTGCTCGCTCCTGGTGAAACCGTCACTCTTGCTTACAGCGGTTCTGCTACAACGAGCAACAGTGTAGGTATATTTGAGGATGGTGGAGATAACAGCTCACCTATCATATCCACCCTTACAACCGGTAGCGAAGGCAAAGAAATTCTGGCTACACCCACCGCAGCTGGCGTTTACGATGTGCGACTGGTGAATGCGGTATCGGATACTTTGGCCGAAGCGAGCAAACTATACGTGTTGGATAGCAGTGTAAGTGGAGTACATTCGCCCAATGTGGTGAGAGCTGGTGAAACCATTCCCATCATTTACTCTGGATCAACGGACTATTGGGATAAGGTTGCATTTTTCCCAATAGGATCGCTCACCACAAGCGACAATGCGGTATCACCTCAGCGAATCGGAAGCTCGCCTTCCGGTGCGGTAAATATCCGTGTTCCCACAATTGAAGGGCAGTATGAGCTACGTCTGACCAATGGCGCTTACAGTGTTGTGATTGCCGCGGGAACCGAAGTTACCGTGTTACCTTATGATGGTAGTGTTGAACCTGAATAATCTAATATGAGGTTTATTTGCCATGGCCAGCTAACCCCTGGCTATGGCCTTTGCGGAGTAAAATACATTTAAGGTTGAACAGAAAAAATGCGGCCGCTGTCTGTGCCGATGAAAAGAGTGCCTTGCTTGTCTTGCATTAATGAACGAATGCGTTCGCCTTCTTTTTCAAACCAGCGTTGTTCGCGTTGTAGTTGGCCACCCTCTGTTACTTGCACACTATTCAGGTGGGTAAGCTTTAACGCACCCAGCAATAGATGGTGTTTGAATTGGGCAAGGGCTTGGCCTTGATAACACAGCAGGCTGCCTGGGGCGATGGAAGGAATGTAGACGTGGCGGGGGTCTTCCATACCTTCTTTGTGGGTGGCTTCGCCTACGCTCAATAAGGGGTTCCAATATTCTTTACCGTGGGATACCACAGGCCAGCCGTAGTTTTTACCGGCTTCAATCAGATTGATTTCATCGCCGCCGCGGGGGCCGTGTTCACTGCTCCACAGCTGTTTGGTTGATGGGTTGTAACAAAGGCCTTGGGGGTTGCGGTGGCCATAACTCCAGATTTCAGGAAGGGCGCCTGATTGTTTTGTGAAAGGGTTGTCTTTTGGCACCGAGCCATCCAGGTTAAGGCGCAAAATACTGCCCGCATGGGTGGATAAGTCCTGACCATTGGGGCGGTGGCCGCGATCACCTACACCAAAAAATACGTGTCCTTTGTGGTCAAACGCAATACGGCTGCCGAAATGACGACTGGTGCCGGTAGCTGAACGGGTGATGAGTAAATCTTTCCAGTTGACGAGCTTGGTGTTTTTTAGTTGCGCTCTGTATAGGGTGGTTTTGGCTCCGTCTCTTCCTGGTTTGCTGTAGGTGAAGTAAAGCCAATCTTTGTGCTGGGCCACATCAAGCAGGCCGCCTTGGCCCCTGGCGGCGACTTCAGGTAAGTTGCTAAGCCATTGAACTTCTCTTGATGCCAGAGTCAGCAGGCCAGCTTTACCTTCACGTAGCGTAAACAGAACCTGGCCGGGTTTAACCTCCGTCATTCCCCAGATGACGCCGTCCACTTTTACCAGTTGCCGTAATTGCAGTGCCTGCACAGGATTGCAGGTTATAAACAGGATCAGTGCAAGAATAATATTGTGCGGTTTCATTCATTTTCTCCAGAAATTGCCGCAATCTTCTTATAGATCACGGCTGGTGCTTGCGTTTGGCCCTGCAAATAACGGCTTTACCGTTTTGCAAAAATACTGGAAATATATACAGATAACTCTCGCCTAGGTAGGGCGTTATCAAGTAACATGTTAGCAAAGAAATTGAAGAATTATTTGTGGTGAAGCCTGTCCCGTGAATTTGCTAAGTGAATTTGCTGAGCTATTTAAAAAAATCGAAGAAAGACCGCAGAGCGATGTTTTGGTGCTTACACCAAACAAACGTTTAAGCCGTTTTTTGCACAAGGAATACAATCAGTTTCAGGCTGCAAATCAAAGCAATAGTGCCTGGCCCTCTCTCAATTGCCATTCTTTTCAAGGCTGGATGCAAGGTACCTGGCAAAAACTGGCATTAACAGCCCAGCACCCATTGTTATTGCGTTTACCTATGTCGCCGGTTCAAGAACGAATCTTATGGCAACGTGTGGTAAGTGAGCATCCCGATACCCCTCTTCTATTAAGCAGCAAAGCTACGGCCGCATTGGCTATGGATGCCTGGCGCTTGCTACAGCAGTGGCAATTGGAGCTGCCCACCAACGTCGATAGCAATGTGAAAATCTTCAGTGCCTGGTGTGGCAGTTTTGTATTGGAATGTGAAGCTCGTGGCGTGTTATCCAGTTCACAACAGGCAGCGGTGGTGCGCGACTGTTTGTCTTCCCAGGCGTTACCCGCGCCTGGCTTGGTGATGCTGTATGGCTTCGATGAGCTTACCCCCGAATTGCATAGCTTGTTAAATGCAATGAAGGCCCAGGGAGCCCGTGTGGAAGAGTTTCAATGGCAGCGGCAACCGCAACAATTACATCGCTATGAATTCAACGATGAAAACAGCGAAATAGAAGCCAGTGCCTTATGGGCAAAACAACGGTTGCAGCAGCAAGCCAATACCAGCATCGCGATTGTAGTACCCAAGTTAGCGCAGTTACGGGAAAAAGTAGAGCGTATATTTACCCGGGTATTTGAACCTCAATATATTTTTCCGCAGCAGAGTCAGCACGCGTCGGGCTTTAATATTTCCGCCGGTGTGCCCATGGATACGGTTCCCGTGGTGGCTGCCGCACTGAATGCACTTTCATGTAACAGTGGTGGGTTGGAAATCGAAGATGCGTCCCGTTTGTTGCGTTCTCCATTCATTGGTTGGAATAAGGAGCTTAATGAACGGGCTTTGGTGGATATTGAATTACGCGACCTGGATGTTCGTATCAGCCTGCAACAATTAATGGATGCGGTGGGCAAACAGCAGGGTGAGGCCGGTGAGGAATATCAACGCCGCTGCCCTCAATTATACGAAGCTCTTATCCGTTTCAATGAGATCAAGCGCTCGGCAGTTTCCAAGCAATTCCCCAGCGAATGGGCGCAATTATTTCATCAGCAATTGCAGGCATTAAACTGGCCTGGCTCCCGTACTCTGGATACGTTGGAATATCAGCAGGTGCAACGTTGGCAGGAAGCTTTGCAGGAAATGCTGACGTTGGATGTGGTCTGCGGGGAAATGGATTGGTCGGCCGCTTTGCAATGCTTGCGGGTGTTGTTAAAACAAATCAGCTTTCAGGCTCAAACCAAGCCTTCTCCTATTCAAATATTGGGTGTGCTGGAAGCAGCGGCTTTGCCATTCGATCATTTTTGGCTAATGAATATGGATGACGAAACCTGGCCACCCATGCCAAACCCCAATCCGTTATTGCCGTTAAATTTTCAAGTTGAACACGCTATGCCGCAATCTTCATCCCAGCGGGAATTGGAATACGCCCGGCGACTGTTGCAACGCTTTAATACCAGTGCCAATACGGTGATCTACAGTCATAGCAAAAATCAAGATGATAAGCATATGCGTATCAGCCCGCTGCTGGCCGATGTGCCATTGCAAGCGTTTACTCTTCATGCCGAGGAGTCTTTTGCAGATCATCTATTCCGACACAAAGAGCTTGAGGCGTCTTTGGATAGTTGTGGTCCGAAAGTCGTCGATCCTTCTTCAGTGCGCGGTGGAACGGGAATTCTTAAAGATCAGTCTGCCTGTCCGTTTCAGGCATTTGCCCGTCATCGATTACATACTCAGGAAATACCCGTTCCAGTGATGG
>JBFKSL010000324.1:0-5464 GCA_041626995.1 Ketobacter sp.
AGAAGAAGGTCAACAAAAGGGTTCGGATATGACTTCCGTCCACGTCCGCATCGGTCATGATAATGATGTAGTGGTAACGACATTTATCCGGATTATATTCATCCTTACCGATGCCACAGCCCATTGCTGTAATCAAGGTACCCACTTCAGCCGAGGACAGCATTTTATCGAAGCGCGCCTTTTCCACATTCAGAATTTTACCTTTCAACGGTAAAATGGCCTGTGTTTTACGGTTACGGCCTTGTTTTGCTGATCCACCCGCAGAATCACCCTCCACCAGGTACAGTTCAGACAATGCAGGGTCTTTCTCTTGGCAATCTGCAAGCTTCCCGGGCAATCCTGCAATATCCAACACACCCTTACGGCGTGTCATTTCACGCGCTTTACGTGCCGCATCCCGCGCTCTAGCCGCATCAATAATTTTGTTGCATATGATCTTCGCATCACCTGGGTTTTCCAATAAATAGTTATTCAGGTATTCCGTCATATGTTGTTCAACCACAGGTTTTACTTCTGATGACACCAGTTTATCTTTGGTCTGTGATGAGAATTTCGGATCGGGTACTTTCACCGACACAATAGCCGTTAAGCCTTCGCGGGCATCATCACCTGACGTGTTTACCTTCACCTTCTTGAGTAAACCTTCTTTTTCAATATAGGTGTTTAAACAACGGGTAAGAGCAGAGCGGAAGCCCGCCAGATGAGTACCACCGTCTCTTTGAGGAATATTATTGGTATAGCAGAATATATTCTCTTGATAAGAGTCATTCCACTGTAGGGCAACTTCTACAGAGATGCCTTCTTCCTCTTTACTGCCATCAAAGTAGAAAACCTGGTTTAATGGTGTCTTGTTATTGTTTAAGTACTCAACAAAAGCACTCAAACCGCCTTCATATTGGAACACGTCTTCGCCACCAGTGCGCTCATCAAATAATACAATGCGCACGCCAGAGTTCAGGAAGGATAGTTCTCTCAGGCGTTTGGCCAAAATATCGTGGCTGAATTTAATATTGGTAAATGTGGCTGCAGAAGGCCAAAAGTGTAATTCAGTACCAGTACTGTCTGTATCGCCAACGGGCGCTAAGGGCGCGTCGGGAACACCATCTGTATAAATCTGTTCCCACAGTTTGCCTTCTCGTTTAATGGTTAGCTTGAGCTTGGTCGAAAGGGCATTAACCACTGAAACCCCCACACCATGCAGCCCGCCGGATACTTTATAGGAATTATCATCGAATTTTCCACCCGCATGCAGCACTGTCATAATAACTTCTGCTGCAGACCTACCTTCTTCCGGATGGATATCCACGGGAATTCCACGACCGTTATCGGACACGCTAATGGATTCATCGGGATGAATCACCACGCGAATTTCAGAACAGTGACCCGCCAAAGCTTCATCTATGGAGTTATCCACCACCTCAAATACCATGTGATGTAACCCTGTACCGTCGTCCGTATCGCCAATGTACATACCTGGGCGTTTACGAACTGCATCCAAGCCTTTTAGTACCTTAATATTCGAGGAGTCATAGGTTTTATTGTCATCAGACATGGTAATGTGATTCTCCAAGCTTTGTTTAGCTTTTAACTTATTGTTCCATGTTCCACGTGAAACATGGTTGTTTCAGCTTGCTGATCTAAGAAGCTCTTGATTTCTAGCGGAATATGAATTGCCGTAATGAAACACTGGCAATTCATATTCATAAGAAACTTTAAGACTTTCTTCTGGTTGTCATAATCCAATTCAGCGGGTAAATCATCCAAAAGAACAGCGGGCGAGTAGCCTTTGACATCATTCATATGACGTATTTGTGCTAGCCTAACCCCATATAATACCAGCTTTTTTTGCCCTCTGGAGCATATTTCTTTGGCTTCGTGCCCATCGTATAAAATCTTGAAATCTGCCCGGTGTGGGCCGTACAAGCACTGCCTCTTCAATATCTCTTGATCGGACACACTTTGTAGATAGGTGAATAGATCGTCATGCTTGGTTTTATTCCAGCCTGACACATAGTCCAGTTTAAGATCGGCGGTATCCTCAAATAGCTCAGCATAGATTTCAGATAAGGGCTGTTGAATAATCCGAAAGTATTCCATTCTCTTTGTATCAATTTCCATCCCATACTGAGCTTGTAGTTTATTCCAGTATCCTATCTGCTGTTTAATTCCTACTTGCTTCACCTGACGAAGAAGTTCTGCTTTTTGAGTTAATACTTTTTTATAGTTTTGAAACAGTAAAAGGTAATCATGTTCCACGTGGAACATACCCCAATCAATAATGCGACGCCGAAGAGATGGACCACCTTCGATTACTTCTAACGAATTAGTATCGATAGATAAGCAGGGGAATTGCTTTGTGAGTGCGGAAAGCTTTTGCTCACGTTCACCATCAACACTGATTGTAGTATTGGACAGAGTGTCTTTTTGTATCGCTATGCGAATGGATTTCTCATGAAGAGTTGGGTTTAGAACATTGCCTGCAACCAACACATCAGCTTTAAGGTGCTGAATAATCTTTTTAATATCACGCGAACGGAAAGAATGGCCTGTCGACAAAATATGAATAGCTTCTAATACGCTGGTTTTACCAGCACCGTTTTCACCGGTAATGATGTTGAATCTTGGACTAAGAGACAAGTTAGCGCTTAGCAGATTTCTAACCTGTTGGATCTGAAGGGTGCTCAGATGCATATAGAAGGAAAGGAGTGGGCGGGAAAGGTGATTAACCTTCCCCTGTTTTTACTACAGACGCATGGGCATAACAACATAACTGGCACTGTCATCTTCTGAATCCGTGATTAGCGCACTGCTATTTGAATCCGCCAGCTCAATTTTTACCTTGTCACTACGTATTACATTTAATACGTCCAACAGATAATTAACATTAAACCCAATCTCAAGCTCAGCACCCTGATAATCAATATTGATGGTTTCTTCCGCTTCTTCTTGCTCGGGATTATTGGCTACGGTGGTTAAATTGTTGTCGGTAAAACGCAAACGAACACCGCGATACTTTTCGTTGGAAAGAATGGATACCCGTTGGAAACACTGTTTCATCTCGGATTTTTCACTCAGTATCGTCTTATCGCTGTTCTTAGGTAATACCCGTTCATAGTCTGGAAACTTTCCATCCACTAATTTGGAAGTAAAACGAAGCTCACTACTTTCCACTCGAATGTGATTAGTACTCAAAGCTACGGCCACATCCGTATCCATATCGGCAAACAACTTGGACAATTCCAATACACCTTTACGAGGTACGATGGCTTGCTTGGGACTATCCAACTCTACCTGGATCTCCGCATTGCACATGGCAAGGCGATGACCGTCCGTAGCCACAGCACGTAACAGATTTGTGGAAACTTCAAACAACATGCCGTTTAAATAGAAACGCACATCCTGTTGTGCCATAGCAAAACCGGTTCGATCAATCACAGATTTCAAATACCCCTGATTGATAGAAAAGCTGATTTCGCCAGTGGTTTCGTCCAGGTTGGGAAACTCATTAGAAGGTAGGGTAGCCAATGAAAATCGACTACGACCACACTTTAAGATCAACTTTTGTTCGTCGGTGGTGAAATCAATGGCGCTTTCATCGGGTAAGGATTTACAAATATCCAGCAGCTTTTTCGCTGGAACCGTAATTTCAGCGGAATCAAAGCTGCTTTCCAAAGGAATGCGGGCGACCAACTCTATTTCCATATCGGTGCCGGTTAGGGACAACACATCGCCTTCCACAACAATCAAAACATTGGAAAGCACGGGTAAAGTCTGCCGACGTTCCACCACGCCAGCCACTTGTTGTAATGGTTTTAATAATTTATCCCGCTCAATGGTAAAGTGCATAACCCATCCTAAGTGTGTGAGTACCTACTTACGTAGTGAGTGATCTAAGTAAATTAGTATAATCTTCTCGAACATCCGAGCTGGTTTCACGCAATTCTTTTATTTTACGACACGCATGTAAAACCGTGGTGTGATCGCGACCGCCAAAGGCATCACCAATTTCCGGCAAACTGTGATTGGTCAACTCCTTGGCCAACGCCATCGCAATTTGTCTCGGCCTGGCCACTGAACGACTGCGCCGCTTGGACAGAATATCTCCCATCTTGATCTTGAAATATTCCGCCACGGTTTTTTGAATATTATCGATGCTAACCTGCTTTTCTTGCAACGCCAGAAGATCTTTCAAGGAAACCTTAACAAAATCCAACGTGATGGGCTTGCCGGTAAAATGCGCGTTCGCAATCACCCGCTTTAATGCACCTTCCAGTTCACGCACATTGGATCGCACTCGTTGAGCAATAAAGAAAGCTGCCTCGTCAGGCAGGTTTACCTTTGACTGCTCTGCCTTTTTCATCAAAATGGCAACACGGGTTTCCAATTCAGGAGGCTCAACCGCTACGGTTAACCCCCAACCAAATCGAGATTTTAGCCGCTCTTCCACGCCGCTGATTTCTTTCGGATAACGATCACTGGTCAGAATCATTTGCTGACCACCTTCTAGCAAGGCATTAAAGGTGTGGAAAAACTCTTCCTGAGAACGCTCCTTTCCAGCAAAGAACTGAATATCATCGATCAGCAGGGCGTCTACAGAGCGATAGAAACGTTTGAATTCATTGATAGCATTAATCTGGAGTGCTTTTACCATGTCCGCAACAAAACGCTCAGAATGCAGGTAAACCACCTTGGCATTAGGGTTCTGAGACATCATAAAGTTGCCCACAGCGTGCATAAGGTGGGTTTTACCCAAACCGACACCACCATATAAAAACAGAGGGTTATAGGCCTGACCGGGGTTTTCAGCCACCTGAGTGGCCGCTGCGCGGGCTAACTGGTTAGATTTACCTTCCACAAAGCTGGTAAAGGTAAAAGACGGGTTTAGATTGGTTTTGTGCTTTAGGGTGCCACCAACATCCACTTCCCGTTTGCTTTCTTTTTTAGGCTTGCTTGGGCTGGCTTCAGATTGTACCTGCCTAGCGTGTTCCACAACGGTTACAGAGCGCCCTGAGGCTCCCTTACTGGTATCCACTACCGATGGCACAGGCTTGGCCTGGCGAGAGCCTATGGCCAACACCACATTTAACGGTTCTTCCTCTATAGACAGCTCTTTCATCAACTCCGAAATGCGCTGCATGAATTTTTCATTAACCCAGTCCAATACAAAACGGTTTGGAGCTAACAGACGCAACTGTACGCCGTCCACTTCTGCCTGTAGTGGTCTTATCCACATATTGAACTGTTGAGAGGGTAGTTCTTCTTGTAATCGATCCAGGCATTGATGCCAGAGCGAACTTGCCACTTGGCCAGCCCCCAGTAAGTTATGTGATAGAGAAAAGAAAGAGAAGAAATGATATACCCCGATGGCAGACTTATCCACAGAGAAAATTAGATTTTTTTTCCCCTAATCACTTGATGAATCGTGAATTATTTGCTGTGGAAAACTACTGTAAAAAGACGGCAT
>JBFKSL010000325.1:0-5448 GCA_041626995.1 Ketobacter sp.
GCCCCTGAAAAGCAAAGCCTGTGGGCGCAACTGCTAGTGGCATGCTTCCCAATTTTATTGATCGTTGCCATTTTCGTGTTTTTCATGCGTCAAATGCAGGGTGGCGGTGGCGGTCGCGGCGGCCCCATGACCTTTGGGAAAAGTCGTGCTCGCTTGTTAAGCGAAGATCAAATCAAAACCACTTTTGCTGATGTGGCTGGCTGCGATGAAGCCAAAGACGAAGTGCAGGAGTTGGTGGAGTTCCTACGTGATCCTGGCAAATTTCAACGCCTTGGGGGCAAGATCCCTCGCGGTGTGTTGATGGTAGGCCCTCCTGGTACTGGTAAAACATTGCTGGCCAAAGCCATAGCAGGTGAAGCCAAAGTTCCATTCTTTACCATTTCTGGCTCCGATTTCGTGGAAATGTTTGTAGGTGTGGGCGCTTCTCGTGTGCGTGACATGTTTGAGCAAGCCAAAAAGCAAGCCCCCTGTATTGTGTTTATCGATGAAATTGACGCCGTAGGCCGTTCTCGTGGTGCAGGTTTGGGGGGTGGTCACGATGAGCGTGAGCAAACCCTTAACCAATTGCTGGTGGAAATGGATGGTTTCGAAGCCAATGATGGCGTCATCGTTATCGCTGCCACCAACCGTCCTGACGTTCTGGATTCCGCACTATTGCGCCCTGGCCGTTTCGATCGCCAAGTAGTGGTTTCGGCCCCCGATATTCGCGGTCGTGAGCAAATCTTGAAAGTGCATATGCGTAAAGTGCCTTTGGGTGATGACGTAGATGCTAAAACCATTGCTCGTGGCACCCCAGGTTTTTCCGGTGCCGATCTGGCTAACCTGGTCAACGAAGCCTCCTTGTTTGCAGCTCGCGCCAACAAGCGCGTTGTAGAAATGGAAGAATTCGAAAAGGCCAAAGATAAAATTCTCATGGGCACCGAGCGTAAGAGCATGGTGATGTCTGAGAAAGAAAAGCTCAACACGGCCTATCACGAAGCGGGTCACGCCATTGTCGGGCGTTTGGTGCCTGAGCATGATCCTGTCTATAAAGTGAGTGTGATTCCCCGTGGTCGTGCCTTGGGTGTCACCATGTATCTTCCGGAAGAAGACAAATACAGCCAAAGCAAGCGCGCGCTGGAAAGTATGGTTTGTTCCTTATTTGGTGGCCGTATCGCAGAGGAAATTACTCTGGGTAAAGACGGTGTCACCACCGGTGCTTCCAACGATATTCATCGTGCCACGGAAATTGCCCGCAACATGGTAACCAAGTGGGGCTTGTCTGAAAAAATGGGCCCGCAAAGTTACGAAGAAGATGAAGGCGAAGTGTTCCTGGGTCGACAATATACCCAGCGTCGTCATGTTTCCGAGCAAACCGCTAAAGAAATCGATGCGGAAGCCCGTAAAATCATTGACGAATGTTACACCCGCGCAAAATCCATACTGGAAGAAAATATGGATAAGCTGCATTCAATGGCCGAAGCGCTCATGCTTTACGAAACCATCGATGCGGATCAAATTGAAGACATAATGGTAGGTCGAAAGCCGCGCCCACCCAAGGGTTGGAATGATTCCAATGATGGCCCCAGCGGCGGTAGCCCGGCTGCCGATCCAAAACCAAAAGACGATTCCAGCACTGGCTCCATTGGTGGCCCTGCCAATACCCACTAAACCGGATGACAATAAGCCAGTTACAATGTGGTGATCGTCAGCTAGATCTAACCTACCCCCAGGTGATGGGGGTTCTCAATGTGACCCCCGATTCTTTCTCAGACGGGGGTCAGTTCGTTTCTAAAGACGCTGCCATTCAGCAAGCTCTGCGCATGGTACAGGAAGGGGCCGCCATAATTGATATTGGTGGTGAGTCCACGCGTCCAGGTGCCGAGCCAGTAACCGAGCAGCAAGAGTTAGATCGTGTGATTCCTGTGGTGGAAGCTCTGGCGACAGAGATAGATGCCGTTATTTCTGTGGACACATCTACTCCTGCCGTAATGAGCCAAGCTGCTCATGTGGGTGCAGGCTTGATTAATGACGTGCGTGCCCTTACCCGACCGGGAGCCCTTCAGGCTGCGAAAAATTGCCAATTACCCGTGTGCTTAATGCACATGCAAGGGCAGCCCGAATCCATGCAAAATAACCCGTCTTATTCCCAAGTGGTGGATGATGTTCTGAGTTGCCTGCAACAGCGGGTGAGCGATTGCCTGCAAGAAGGGATTAACAAAGAACAGCTATTGATCGATCCGGGGTTTGGTTTTGGTAAAACACTGGAACACAACCTGCTCTTATTAAAAGAGCTGCAACGATTTCAGCGGCTGGGGCTGCCGGTTTTGGTAGGAATGTCGCGCAAGTCTATGATTGGAGCCATATTGGATAAACCGGTAGACCAGCGCCTATACGGTAGTCTCGCCGCTGCCGTTATCGCCGTGCAAAATAAAGCCCGTATCATTCGTGTACATGATGTAGGGGCTACCGTAGATGCCATCAAAGTGGCTATGGCGGTAGAAGCAATAACAGATAAGGAATAAACATGACCAAGAAATATTTCGGCACCGATGGTATTCGAGGCGCAGTAGGCAAAGGCTCCATTACTCCAGAGTTTATGCTCAAGTTGGGGTGGGCGGCCGGTAAAGTGTTTGCACAAGGAGAAGGTCGTCAAAAGATTCTCATAGGTAAAGATACCCGTATTTCAGGCTACATGTTTGAGTCAGCGTTGGAGGCAGGGCTGTCTGCCGCCGGTGTGGATGTGCTGTTATTAGGCCCAATGCCCACGCCAGCCATTGCCTATCTCACGCGGACCTTCAGGGCTTCGGCAGGCATAGTGATCAGTGCCTCCCATAACCCCTATTATGACAATGGAATTAAGTTCTTCTGCACCAATGGTAAAAAACTGCCCGATGAGGTGGAGCTGGCCATTGAGGCGCAGATGGATAAACCCATGGATACCGTTCCCTCCGACCGGATCGGTAAAACCCGCAAGCTGGAAGACGCTCGCGGTCGCTACATTGAATTCTGCAAAGGCACTTTCCCCCGCAATCTGTCGCTGCATGGCTTGCGTATTGTGGTGGATTGCGCCAATGGGGCTACTTACTCCATTGGGCCTGATGTGTTTGAAGAGCTGGGTGCCGAAGTTATTCCGGTGGCTATTAAGCCTGACGGGTTGAATATTAACCAGAATTGCGGCTCAACCCATCCGGAAACCTTGCAAGCGAAAGTATCGGAGCTGCGCGCTGACTTGGGAATTGCCTTTGATGGGGATGGTGATCGTGTGCTGATGATCGACGGTGACGGAGAGCTGGTCGATGGTGATGAGTTAATCTACATCATTGCCCAGGGGCGGCAGCAGGCAAACCTCTTGAATGGCGGGGTGGTTGGCACTTTGATGAGTAACTATGGTCTGGAGCTGGCGCTGCAACAGATGGGAGTGGATTTTATCCGTGCTAATGTGGGTGACCGCTATGTAATGGAACAATTGCACAATAACAACTGGATGTTGGGTGGCGAGTCCTCGGGTCACATCGTATGCCTGGATAAAACCACCACCGGTGACGGTATTGTTTCTGCGCTTCAGGTACTCAGCGTTATGGTGACGCAGGAAAAGAGTTTGGCTGATGTGAAGCGAGGCATGAGCAAAATGCCGCAAACCATGATCAATGTGCGACTGCCGAAAAAGCAGGAAGTAATAACCATTCCCCAGGTGCAAGAAGCCGTAAAATCGGTTGAAGAAACCCTCTCAGGTCGGGGGCGTGTGTTGTTGCGTCCTTCTGGTACCGAACCTCTCATTCGAGTCATGGTTGAAGGGGACAATTCGGATGAGGTGGCGGGCTTGTGTCGCCAAATTGCTGATGTGGTTGAGGAAGCCATTAAGGCTTGAGTTTTCATACCTTGTATGTTGCCACCTTCTTCGCTACCATTGCCGCCTCGCGGAAGTAGAGGCCAAACTCCATGCGTACACCCATTGTAGCGGGCAACTGGAAAATGAATGGAAGTCAGTCTTCCATTGCTGAACTGTTAGGCGGATTAAAGTCTGGTTTGCGGGTCGCTGGTACCCAGGTTCTGGTGTGCGCGCCATACCCATATCTGGCACAGGTTGCAGATCTGTTGCAGGGAACCTCCATACAATGGGGGGCTCAAAATGCCAGTCAGTTTGCTTCGGGTGCGTATACCGGTGAGGTGTCGTTGCCCATGCTTAAAGAGTTTGGTTGTAGCAGCGTAATATTGGGTCACTCCGAGCGTCGCGCTATATTCGGTGAAACCGATGAGCAGATCGCCGAGAAGTTTGTTGCTGCCCTGGAGGCTGGTGTTACCCCAATCCTTTGTATGGGGGAAACTTTGCAGCAGCGGGAAGCTGGCCAAACTCAGCAAGTGGTCAGCCAGCAGCTGATGGCGGTTGTGGAAAAAGCGGGTATTCAGGCGTTCTCTCGGGCGGTATTGGCCTATGAGCCTGTATGGGCAATTGGAACTGGGTTAACAGCCACTCCAGAGCAGGCCCAGGAAGTTCATCAGGCGCTGCGTGCTACACTGGCAGAACAAGATGAATCGGTGGCTCAATCTCTGCGGATTTTGTATGGCGGTAGTGTTAAAGCCGATAATGCCCAAGAGTTATTTGCCTGCGCAGATATTGATGGTGGCCTGATTGGTGGGGCTTCCTTAAAAGCAGAAGAATTTATAGCGATTTGCCAAGCGGCAGAATAATTAGGAAAACAAAATGGTAGAAACAGTTTTATTGATTGTGCTGGTTTGTATAGCGTTGGCCATCGTTGGTTTGGTGTTGATACAGCAGGGTAAGGGTGCTGATGCAGGTGCTTCCTTTGGCGGCGGGTCTTCTCAGACTGTATTTGGCGGAGCGGGTTCTGGAAACTTTCTAACCAAATCCACCTGGATCTTAGCTGCAGGTTTTTTCATAATCTGTGTGGCGCTTGCCTATATTGCGCGTGATAAGGCCACTGGTGGTAGTGGCATCAGCTTTGAAGATGAGCCAGTTGTTGTCGAGCAGCCGCTGGATAGCGATGTGCCTCAGATGGAAATGGCAGGTGAGGAAGCGTTGGATGCCGATGTTCCTGCGGTTGAGTCTGAAGTCAGTGGTGAGTCACCAGCTGAAAACGTCACAGAAGAAGCTAACTAAGCCAAATATTTCCAGGCGGCCAGAATTTTCTGGCTAGCCTCAAGTAATTTGGGTAAATTACCCATCCCCGCCGAAGTGGTGAAATTGGTAGACACGCTATCTTGAGGGGGTAGTGGCCTTATGGTCGTGCCGGTTCAAGTCCGGCCTTCGGCACCAAATTCAAAGCGCGCAGCTTCTGCAAGTATATGTCTTTGCACGGCCAATCTGCGCTACTCCTTCCGGGCTGGGTGCTTCTTTGCAAGTCCGGCCTTCAGTATCCAAGCTCGAACAAAAGCGCCCAGCTCGTCTGGGCGTTTCTGTGTTTGTTATCACTCTGCTTGACTAAATAAATTTTTCCCAGAAATCCA
>JBFKSL010000326.1:0-5447 GCA_041626995.1 Ketobacter sp.
AATAAACCATTGGTCGTTACCCAAATGAATTACAACGCACTCACCTGTGCCTGGACCAAGAATGGTAACCTCTCTTGGGTGACTCATCGATTGATACTGTTTCTATTAATAATGAATTTCAGTACGAAACACTACTTGGTCTGGGGCGGGTTCGGTTACGATTCCGTCTAATAATTGGCTTGCCCTTCTGCGCGCTCGATCCAGGTCAGAGCGCTGCCATACTGGAAACCGCCGAAAGCGTATTTTCGAAAAATTGGTTCGAGGTTCGTGCTTTCCTTCACTAAAACCAATATGCCAATAAAATTGGGCGCCCACTTCAAGCAGAATCAAATCCTGCTCGGGTTCTTCATCCATTAAAAACGTAGCAAATTCTTCTTCCTCTGGGTCAGTCATATCGGTGAGTCGAGCTTCAAACTCTCTCTCTTCCAGATCAACGGCAACCACAACACCCCTGAAACCCTGCAACACCGTTTCTCGAACATCCAATCTCGGAGCTACGTCTTTATCAGCTTGAGAGTGCCCAATGGTATTACGGCGTTCCTGTTCTGAAAAATTTGTTTTATCTAGTTGTCGTTGCGCTAGATCAAAATCGTTTTCCCCACGTATAGGCACGCTAGTAACGTCACTATCGCCAGTCGGTATCATCTGTTCTGAGGAAATAAATTCTGCTGTGTTCATAGCGACACTCCAAGTTCTTCCATAAATCGTCGGGCATTGCATTTGGTTTCAGAAATGATTTTCTCTGCACCATCTTGAATAATACTCAATGCTGACTCCGCATTATTTTGATCACGATTGCAGTTCAAATCATTATTAATCGATACTTTAAGGCAGCGATTCGGCACATCAACCACGGACATTTGATGGAATATTGACCCTTCATATTCATCGCATCGTGGTATTTTCATCGTTTGCGACCATAACCCAAATACGTCTTGTTTTTGCTGGTCTAGATCTTCCATATAAGAATACGTTTTATACCAGGTATCTTTAGGGGCAACGATACCACCCATACTTTTCCACGTGTCCGCAGGGATATTTTCGTATGTGTTCTCCAGATTAATACCAACCGCGCTAACCGGGGTATGAACTAAAAGCTGGAAAGTGCCAACGACCAAGTCGATCAGCATCTGTACGCTGGATTCGTAACTGGTTTCAGCTATAAACTTATTCTTGAATACTCGTATACTAATCTGATTAGGTAGCTTGAACTGCGCAATTTCTTGGGTTGCTAAGAATGTTTGGTCATTTGAATGATCGGCCTCTCCAGAAACCAGTTCGTTTGCATCGAACCAAGCAGGATGAAAGATTGTGGGATTAAAGGAGCCCACCAATACGATGTTGACTTTCTCGATGCTAAGACGGGTCATATAGTAACTTATTAGCTTAAATTGTTTGGGTACCACTTAGAGCGAAGCTTAGCGTGTTGATGTCAAAATTTCGAGTCAATATTCACATCATAGTGTAACCAACAATATAGGGCGGTTTTTGCCACACTATGAGCTTTAACTCATTGATATTATTGGCTATTTTAATGTCCTTTTTTCGAATTCAGCGACTGAGCACTATGCCAAGCTTAATTAGAAATAAGCATCGATAAATCAATAGGATAGAATACTCATACAGCTTTTCAGTTAGGTCTAAGGTACTTTTCCGCAAAATGCTTATAGCCAGCAGCCGTTCTGGATTGTCCTCCCTCATCTGTAAATCCCACCACTGCTACCGATTGTTTACTGGTTAGCAGGGTGAGACGCACTAACTGACCAAGTGTTTCGTCTGGAAGCCCCTGAGGGATAACGACTTGATATTCACCCTGATCAACGTGTATACCTTGGCTCTCTAGTTGATCCAGCAGTCGATCCAGCTCTGCCTGATACTCTGCGACTTCTTCTTTGGCCTGTTCCAGCCATTGAGTCATGATTTGCTTCTTTATCTTTTCCATCCTTCTCACCTAAAAAACAGCTGATCGCCTTTTAACCAGTATAGTCCGGCTGGGTATTTTGTGATGGGAAAAACCATCAAGAAACCGCGATTGTTTCGTAATATCATTAGCTTATGGATCTTAACAAAGAGTGGTTTTGGCATGATTGCTAAGGATGATGGGTTGTCTCGAATAGTTGCAGTTGGCTACACCCGTGATGGTGGCTGTACCGAGGGTTTTCTGTATCGGGGCACAATCAAAAACGGATCTGGTCAAGTGATCTGGTTGTCGATTAACAAACACCTTAATCGTGATCGTCCAACCGTTCGTTACCCTAACGCAGCCAGACACGATGCCAGAAGGGCCTTGCTTGAGAGTGGAGCGATCCCCATGGATGGCCCTCAAGGAAATCGATTCATAGTAAGTTAAGGTGTTTGCCCAGCGAAACCTAATAATTGATTAATCGACATAACAGAGAACGCCAATGTCCAGAAAACATCAGTCTGTTCCAATCTTATATGCGTATGATAATAGGACTGGTCGATTAATCCATATTGACAAGACGATGCCAGGACAAGAAGGTTTGATGTGCCCCAGCCCAAGCTGCAGGCACCCAATGACTCCCGTCAAAAAGGTCACACAAAAAATACCCCACTTTCGACATAAAGGCGATGGATTTGGTAATCCTGATCGACTCTGCAAAGACCCAGAAGGAATCAATGAAAGCATCGTCCACGAACTCGGCAAGTTAGTGATACTTCAACGTCAAAGCTTGCTTGTTCAGCCCAAAGAACACATTTTCGAGCAGTATAGAGGACAACATTTACCTCCGGTGGGATTGTCCGCCTTCAAGAAAAATACGGTTGCTAAGCTGAGCGATGTGGCACTCGAAAAACGACTTTTTCGTTCTGACTACCAAGCTGATGTGTCGGCTAGAATTCGTATCCCCGAAATCGAGGAGCTTGAACCCATAATCATTGAAATTTGCTACCAAAACCCTGTAGGTGACCAACGTCTTGAAAAGATACGTGAGATGGATATTGCTGCTGTTGAAATCAATCTAAAAGAATTGGACGAACCCATTACCTATGCAGAAGTTGAACATGTCATTACACACAGCAAACGAGCCTTCAAATGGCTTCATTACCCTGCTAGATGGAACACCACTAAAGATCTGGAGAATATCCAACGTCACGAAGCTCTGTATAAACAAAAAATAGACATAAAACATGCTCAAGAGGAGCGGGATCGAATAGAGAGAGAAAAGGAAAACGCTGAAAAGAAGCGAAAAGCGGAAGCAGAAAGAAAAAGGCGCGCAGAAGAAATTGAATTGGAGTCGGCAGTCGATGCATTTAACCGATTAGTGAAAATCTACGTTAGCGAGCTGGTAACCCATTCACAGGTTTCGCCTGTTACGGAGGCTGATAAAAAGCTTATATCCGAATATTCAGCTTTGAAGCTCAAGATGCAAGAGCAATTAAAATTCGTTGAAAGCATTGTAAATCACACCGGGAATATTCTTTATAAAAATTTTGGCGCAGATAATGAAACGTGGGTTCAACCGGCCGAAAGTTTAAGGTCCCAACCCCACGATTACCTATCAACACTAGAGTCCTTCACGCATCAATACCGATCTCTGGTAAGTGAAGCTTTATCAAATCACCTACTGTATGATGGTTCTCTTTTCAAGCAACTGGAAGGTGCCTTAAAACAGAAGGGGCTTGATCTTAATTTAATTAACCATGTTGCTAGCCCTAATGCGACAACCGATACAAATCTCTCTGAACCAAAAAATCAAGCAAACATGGCAGTTCAACGTACTTTTGAAAAAGTAGTATGGGTTCGATGCCGAGTTATAGTGAAGCAGGAATTAAGTAAACTACCTAAAGGAGTCAATTAGTGATGGCTCAGTTGCAGCTTTTTGGATAGATTGAACATCCAAATTGTGAAAAGTCTTTTTAAATCAAAATGGAATTCATTAACTATTTGTTAATAGTAGAAGCCACATTACCGGAGCGTATGAAATGTCATCACAAGGACGTAATCTAAAACCCATTGTAGGATTTTTATGTGTCTACCCCATTATAATTGCAGCGGTCTTAGTCTTTATTGGGATGGTCTACTCTGGTGTTGCCACGTTATATCTTTCCTATACCCAGGAAACTTCACGCATTGATCCTAACATGATCTTTGTTTTGTCCAAGGAAGGCAGCCACGATTGGAATCGAAGTTTAAAAAGCAACAAAACCATGCCAGGCTTTTTCTATGTGTTCGGTCACAGCGTTGGAGATCCTAACAAGAGTGTGGAATACATGAAAGATGAGCGCACAGATAAACTGTCATATTACACACCGCGTGCTATGGCTGAGCTGATTCAAAATAAAATGACAGAGCGCAACATTCCCCTCAACACGCCGGTATTTTTGATGTCCTGTAATACCGGGGCAGGTAAGGAGCCTTTTGCTCAAAAGGTCAGCGAGCACCTTAAAGGTGAAGTGTTGGCCACTGATCAGTGGTTGATAATTAACGATTTTGGGATTACACGAACCGCATCCAATAAGTGGTGGGGGTTTTTGGATCTAATAAGCTTTTCCTACCGACGGTTTATTAAAGGTGTCGAGGTAAGCGTAGGTAGTTAGACAATCACTAAGAGGGAGAGCAATCTATGAAAAGGTATTCATTACTTGCCGATGTCGCCACACTGGATGCCAGCGGTGATATGGTTATTGCTTCGAATCAACGCATTGGCTGGTTAGAGTTTCCCGTTCCACTTTCTCAAGGTAGTGAGTTTTTCCATCAAGATGCCTGGTACACGGTTATTAGTGATCATGCGTGTAAAAAGGTTGAAGATGATTTCTTTGATCCTGAGCCAGAAAAGCGAAAATCGACCCTGCATCTCTATGACGAAAAAACATTAAAACGCCAAGTGCTGCAGCGATTGGAGCATGATTTCCATATTGAGATGGAAGTCTGGGGACTCCACCCTGGTGGTCACAAAGTCCGTATAGACGCCATCATCACACCAAAACGCAGGACTAAAGAGTGGGGTAAAAATTCAAGCTCAAGCTTCGGTATTGAGTTTAAATCTTCGCTTACGGAGTCCAAAGGGTCAAGAAGAGGGACAACCGCCTATTATGCTCAATGTTACGATTACACGTTTGCGAGTTTTTCAGGGTACGGGCGAGTCCCTGTGCTGATTTGTCCAAAATTTCAGGTGGGGAGTGAAATGGCGAGTTTCTTGGCACAATCCAATATTGGAACTCTGGATTACGACAAAAAACAGCAGCAATTAATAATGGAACTCCAACAAACCGTATGGTCGGAGAGGTTGGGACCGACTAGGTTCGGAAAAACCAAAAACTTTGCCAAACGAACCGGTGTCAGATCAACGAAAATCGACAGACCCTCTCCGTTGCCCAAGGTGGCGCAAGATTCAGAGTATCGACCGGATGAACTGCTTATATGAAACACTCTGGGCTCATTTTTAAAATGAGCCAAATGATCTTTTAACTACGTGGGAGCAACA
>JBFKSL010000327.1:0-5444 GCA_041626995.1 Ketobacter sp.
GGCCAGTATTATTAAAAGTCAAGCATGGAGACCGCCATATGAAAATTAGTAAAATGGTCTGAAATTCCGAGAGTTATGTAGATTCGGTAAAGCCTTTACGGGGATTACCATTCCTGCCGCGAAGAAAGCAGAGTACGAACAGCACGATCGACCCATTTTTTACGCTGAGTAGCATCGACGTGTTTCTTGGATAGCATCACGTTAATATACCAGCCACGAATCATATGTATGAAAACTTCAGCAATGGCGTCTGGCTCCTTGCACGGTGTATTTTCAGCTTTGGCACACCGCTCAATATATTCAGAAATTCTTTGAATACCCAATTCAGTTCTTTCTGCTGCTGCAACCCCAAGCTCAGGAAAACGATGAATTTCACTGTAAATAAGATGATTAACCGCCAGCTCATCATTTCTTAAGCTGAGTTCTAACGTTCTATTGGCATAATTAGTTAGCCCCTGCTTAAGCTTAAGAGGTTCGGTTTCTGAGCTAAGAGAAGCCCAAGGTGAGAAACGCTCAACCTGCCGTTTTAATATGGCTCGGAAAAGAGACTCTTTTGATGGGTATCGTGAATACAGAGTGGTCTTGGACATGCCCGCTGTCTTCACGATTTTCGTAATGGATGCAGCACCATAACCCTGTTGCTGAAATTCCTGCAGAGCAACGGTTAATAATTTGTCTTCAATTTCAGCGACATCTTCGGGTCTTGGCCTACCGGCTGACCGTTTGGCAACACTGGCTCTGTTTCTTATTGACATTTTACGTGTAGATGCGGGGTTTTTGTTATTATGATGAAACAGTATTTGCCATAAATACCTTTGCATCATGTTGCTCGGATTCTATTCTTTTGATAGCCAATTCAATTAGGTCTGAACTTTTTACTTTCGCGCTACCCGTCCATTCAAACTCACTTTCTGCAAAGAAAAGAACCCGACGCGGTACTTTGAAACTAGCAAGCTCTTGTTTAGCAAATTTCTTCACTATCTGCTCTGATAATCCAGAATTGTCATGAGCAACTACGCAAGAAACTACCAGCTCACCCAATAGCTCGTCTGGCACACCAACGGTCTTTGTGATTTTCACACCAGGACAATTTGCGATGACTGCGTCTATTTCAACAGGGGAGACGTTTGCGCCACCTGTTTTGATAATATCATTAAGGCGTCCTTCCCAGAACAAACGCCCCTGCTCATCAAAATAGCCACCATCTCCAGTGCGGAAAAAGCCTTCTTCATCCAGAATCTCATCTAATGGTATACCAATATAGCCCAACATCAGGGTTGGCCCTTTCACGGCTATCTCGCCCCGTGAACCTATTGGCATTAGCTCTTGAGTCAACGGATCTACAATTTTAAAAATATTTCCTGCAGCAGGAATGCCATGACTACCTGCTGAAACTTCTTTTGCAGTGTTCGCAGGAAAAACCGAACTTAACGTAAAGGTTTCAGTATTACCATAGGCATGGGTAGCATCAATCCAGCTAGAATTTACCGTAGGGTGCTCTGCTACTGGGGAATTCATATCGATATATTTTAATGTTGATAGGTTTACATCAAGCCAATTTTTTGCACCTACTAGCTGAGCCCATTGGTGCGGCCAGGCAAAAATATAAGATACTTTCTCTTCTTCCATTAATGAAAGTGCTTCTTCTGGCTGAAACGTAGGTTGCAGAATTAAAGAGCCCCCAGCAGACAAGGTACCACCAATCCCTATGGCAAAGTTGCCAGACCAAAAAAAACCATTGGTTGTGAGTGAGCGAACATCGCTGTCCAGGCCCAGCCATTTACGCCAGCGCCAAAGCTGCAAGCATACACCTCGGTGCGCACTCAGAATTCCCTTTGGTTTTCCGGTAGAGCCTGAGGAAAAAAACAATACACCAGGGTCGGCCGGCTGAACTGTTGCAGCAGTAGCCTCCACACGCTCTACGGAAATGTTGTTTCCACGTGCTAAAAAGGTTGACCAGGATTCAACAGCTCCAACAGTGTTAACGTTATCCACCGCTGCAACGTAACGCAAGAAAGGAAACTTAGTGGAATCTAATTCTCCCGGGTTTGATAGCACAACCTTTGGTTCTAAAGTAGAAAGCATATCAACAAAATCTTTCTTAAGAACGTTTTGCTCTAGCAATAATATTGAACAAGCAGAACTTCCCAGCAATGTCTCTAACTCTGAGGCAGTGGAAAATGTACTTAATGCAGTGGAGACACCACCCGCCAGAGCAGTGCCGAAAACTGATGACAAAAACTCTAAACGATTTGTCATCAGTATTCCCACACGGGTACCTTTTCCTGCACCACAAGCAATTAACGCACGAGCCACATCTACAGATTTCTGCCATAGATCCTGATAGGTCCACCTCTCCGCACCATTAGGTCCGGGGAACACAGCTGCTTCCTTACTGCTAAAAAGTTCGGTAACTTCCTTTAGGTATTCACCCAGAGTTAAGGCACCGATACCTTCTTCTTCGGAAAGTGGCATTCCTTTTACTAAAGAAAATCCATTGGCGATCTGCACGGATGTGGTCATGCTAATTCCTTATTATCACACACTATAATTGATATTAATCAGCCTTTACTGGGTAATTCTACAATAGCAACACCTGAAGCAGAAAGCTCACCACGATGAGTTTCTGCCTTCTGTTGGATTTCGACCAAATGTTTTCCGTCTTCAACATATTTTCGAACCACGGAACCATTTATAAATATCGCATCGCCATCTGGATTATGCCGACGTATCTGACATTTACTTTGACGTAAGAAACCATCATCACCCATCCAGTTAGTTAATTGATGAGTCAACCAGGAACAACGCTCTGGGCCGTAATCATAAGCGCCTGGTGCACCGACTTCTAAAGCGAAATCCTCATCCCAGTGTACACGCTCAGGACAATCAGGCACATTGAATCGGTTTTTTATACCTAAACCTGGGTGAGCTTGCTGCATTTTCCACGCAAGCTTATTGGCGCGAATGTACAATCCACCCCAGCCTTGAGCGTAACAAATAAACCCAGTTACCGTCATAGGGCCTTTCATCATTGTGGGAAGCTCCTCACCTTCTTTTACATCTTCCCAATAACGTGGAGTAGAACCGCGAACTTCTTCTTTTGCATAAACTTCGCTAAATTCCGCAAGCTGCTCTTCCGTGAAAGGTTCCACCTTACCACGAACTTCGGTGTATTTGGTGCCACGCTCTCGGGCTTCGTCACGATCTGTACGGAATACCCAGGAATCTGCTTCAGCTACCTTATCGCCTTCTTGGTTGAAAAAATCAACGTGATAAATTTGTTGAAAAGCTCGACCGGCAAAACGTGTTTTATGTTCAACCAAGTCTTTTAGATAAGCTTCGGTGGTGATTACGTCGTTACGTAAAATGGGTTTATGCCAGGTCCAGTCTGCGCCTGCCCACATGGCGTGAACACCAGAAAGGCCGCCACAATAGCCAGAGATGATTCTACTGGTAGTAAACAAGAAGCTGGGCAAAGCTACAACAGAGCCGTACTTTGTTTTAGCTGCATATTCGGGGTCACACCAAAGAGGATTGTCATCGCCTATGCCGTGAGCATAGTGACGAATAGCATCTCGGGTAGCTTCGTAATTCCACGGTTCAATTGTGTTAGTAATTTTAACACCAATTCGCTCGCGCAAATCTGCCAAACCTTGTTCGGTGATTTTTGGGAACTTAGCTGTCATTTTTAGTTTCTCCTTGGTTTTAATATATACGGTAACGAAAATTAAACGGCTTCAGCTGTAGCTTTAGCAGCTTCGCGATCTCGTAACTTCTTGCGATGCACTTTACCCGCAGGTGTTTTTGGCAGTTCTTTCACAAACTCAATGTGCCGGGGAAATTCATGCTGGCTTAATTTTTCGCGAGTAAAGTTCTGCAATTCTTTAATTAATTCGTCACTAGGGGGCGCATTGCTTACAACAAAGGCTTTTGCAACTTGCCCACGGGTTTCATCTGGAACGCCAATTACACCCACTTCAGTAACACTGTCGTGCTTTAGCATGGTGTGTTCTATTTCGACGGCACTCATTGTCCAACCAGCGGAGATAATTACGTCATCTGCTCTACCGCAATGATAGAGGTAGCCGTCTTCATCTAATTTGGCTCGATCTTTTGTCGTTTCCCAGTGATCTTTTTTCCAAAGCATTAACTCACCGACTTCACCAGCACTAGTGGGTGTACCGTCTGGACGCTGCACCTGTAGTTTTAATCCGGGAACAGGTTTACCAAGCGAGCCTGGTTTAACATCGAAATCCTCTGCGCCAGGATAATTCACCAATACAACACCAATCTCTGTGGTTCCATACATGCTGCATGCGGGAACTTTGAAATACTGGTCAATGAATTCCAGCGTTGCTGGATCTATTGGTTCTCCGGTAAACGAAAGTTTTTCAAAGAAGAATTTGAACTTGTCTGCTTCGCCGGTGTTCTTCATCATTCGGTAATGTGTGGCCGCAGCAGACATATTGGTAATTTTGAAATCCTGCAGCGCTTTCATCAATCGCACGGCATCAAACCGACCAGCAAATGTTCCGGTGGAAACACCTAATGCCAATGGGGCCAGTGTTCCGTGCCATAAACCATGACCCCATGCAGGCGAGGATGGACAAAAATATTCATCTCCAGGGCGAATCCCTGTTCCATAAAGCGCGGCATACATTAAGGTAACGATAGCTTTATGAGTATGTTTCACCGCTGCTGGTAATTCTCGTGTTGTGCCTGAGGTGTATTGAAAGACCGCCAAGTCGTTAGCATTGCTTGTAGGCTCGTAGTGATCGGAATACTGTTCGATTTCCTTTAATAGATTTTCATCTGCCACTACAACACGCAGCCCTTCGATTTCGTTTGCTAATTCCGCTTTTTCAGCGTTGGTAATCAAAATCGTTGGTTTGCAATCATCTATTCGAAGCTTTAGCGCATCGGGTCCAAACAAAGTAAACAGTGGAACACTGATCGCACCCGTTTGCATTGCACCAAATAAGCACACATAAAAAGGTAAGGATGGCTCCAGCATGAAGGCTATTCGCTCACCCTTCTTTACACCGTTGGCGTCTAGCCAGTGGGCAAATCGAGCAGCGCCAGCGGATAGCATATCGAAACTAAGAATTTCCTCTGCACCATCAGATTTAGCGATCCGTACTGCCGCTCGCCCTGTGCCATCGGCGTGACGAGTGATGCACTCATGAGCGATATTGAGTTTCTCTTTATTGCCATCAAACAATTCCCACATTGCAGCAGAGCTAGCATTCGCCAGGGCATCTTCATATGTGGTGTAGTCGGTCAGTTTGGCCATTGATTCACCTGGTCTTTAAACAAAACTTTTTCGGTTGTCATTAGTTGACTGAAACAATGCCACGCAAAAACATCATTGTAAATATAGAAATAGATTTTATATATTGAATTTGGTGGTGGTTGTGGTGTACTATAGCGATCGTGTGAGAAGA
>JBFKSL010000328.1:0-5442 GCA_041626995.1 Ketobacter sp.
CGCTTTTATTATGGTTTGTATGGGATTTTCGTTATCTATTCATTTATCTGAAAAATCGCGAGCACTATCCCAAAATAAATATGGTTCGGGTGTTTTTTGAGTTGGCCGTGGGCCTGTCAATTGTTGCGGTAGTGGCTTGGTTTTTTCCGCTGGAAGTGTTGTTTCTATGGTTTATTCCTAGCCGAATCATGGTGTGGCTGATCTGCTTAGTGTTTATGTACTTACCTCACGTGCCTCACACCTATAAAGATAAAGAGGCACCTTATCAAGCTACCTTGATTCGAGAAGGTTGGGAATGGTTAGTAACACCGGTAATGATGTATCAAAACTTTCATTTGGCGCATCACTTGTATCCTACAGTGCCTTTTTATCGTTATAAGAAAGTTTGGCAGGCAGCCAAACGCTTTCATGAAGCTAATCAGCCAGCAAAAGTAAAAGCTTTTGCGCTTCACCCCTATAACTTGCCAAAAAAAGAGGCAATCCCTGGTGGGGGAGTTGTTCAAGGAGTTAATTGAGCAATACCTTTAGCCGCGCTCTATGCGCTTTTCACAAAGGCGTAGCATTACATACCTGCAACGTCTTTGTTTTTTTATTCATAGCTGGGGAGGCATATTAAATGGCCTACAGTCGATACGATGTCAGTAAAATGCAGCGCGAAATTGCCCCGGAAATTTACGCAAAGCTTGACTTGGATTCCGCGCCTGAACGTTTTCGAGGCGAGATGGGGGATGATCAACTTGAAGGCGTAGTGCGATCAGTAAATCCCAAGTATTTAAAAAGGTTTCTGCAAGACAAAGATGAAGTTGAATTATACCGTCAGTTAACGCTGATGGGAGATCCGATTGCTGATGCCTTTGCAGTGAAAGCACATGAGCTGGGATTTAAAAAATCCAGGGTGATGTTGGAAAAAGCGCTCGATGAGGGAATTGAAAGTGTACCGGATGCTCCTGAAGAATTGGTTGCTTTAATCCGTGACATGGAAAAAGTACCTGAGTGGCTGGATTTCGAGAAAATTGATAGATACTTCGATCGGACGCGTATGGTCAGTACGATTGTTACGGAACCCTTGATTCGTATGGCTTTTATGATGACCTATGTGAATGGTTATCAGGGGCTACCCATGATTATGACGGGTACGCTTAGTAGTGAATCTGCAGCCAAGCGGATGAAAGAAACCACCAGTACATTGAGAATGGCAACGCTTCCGGGTGCTTTGCGACGCGATGGCGTGGCCTTTCGTTCCGCAGCCATGGTGAGAGTTATGCACGCTATGGTACGGATGAGTATGCTGAAGAATAAAAAAGAATGGGATTTTGACGTGTACGGTGTACCGATTCCTCAAGTGGATCAAATGGGAGCTTCTCTGTTGCAGAATTATTTTACCGCAATTATCTCTCATAAGTTGAATAAGCCTTTCACTCGTAATCAAAAAGATAGTATCGACGCTTGGCGATACCTGGCTTATCTATTAGGCCTGCATGATTATTTTCTTAGTGACGATCGTGAAGAAATTTTAAAAGCATGGTCAATGCTCACTGCTACCTTGCGAGGTAAGTATGACCCGAGGGCAAAAGAACTTAATCTTGCCACGCTTCATGCCTATACACGTGCCGGAAATAGCCTGTGGGACAAGTTTATGCATGCTGTTGATGTAAAAAATACACGTTTCGTTTATTCCAAATTGATTGTTGGCGAGAAAACAGCAAAAAAAATGGGCGTTGAGGTTAAGCATAGCGACGTGTTTGCTACTGCCATAATGACCAGTATTGTAGTAGGTAAAATATCGGCTTTAAGTTTGGTTTCTCTTATTCCAGTTGGAAAAAAGTGGGTGAATGACTGGGCTATCAAAGATACTTTGGGTCAGCTAGATATGTTAGGTAACGCAGAATATAAAACCGATGAAGCGAACTACTCAATGGGCAAATAGCAACATGTTGGTTGTTTGCATAAGTGTACTAAAAATAAAATGTTAATTTGAGAGGGGCTAGTGGGGAAAAAATATTTTATTACAGGTGGCGCAAGTGGTATCGGCAGGCTGGCGGCTATAAAGTATGCAGGTGAAGGTAATCAAGTTGTTGCCGTAGATGTCAACGAGGCTGGCCTGGAAAAGTTGGCATTAGAGGCAGAGGGTATTTCTGTGGAGACGCTGGATATAACCAATCACGTAGCCGTAAATAATTGTATTAATCGGATTGAAGCGAATCACGGGTCGATTGATGTTGTTATTAACTGCGCAGCCATAATGCCGCTGGGGTTGCTTGCAGAGCAAGATGTTACGGTAATGCATCGAATGATGGATATTAACGTTAAGGGTACCATTAATGTTAATAAAGCAATATTGCCTTGGTTTTTAGAACGAGGGCAGGGGACGATTGTTAATTTTGCTTCAATTGCTGGCTGGATTCCCTGCATGTATTTTGGCGCATATGACGCGTCAAAGGCGGCGGTGGTCTCCTTTTCCGAAGTGCTTCATCATGAAACGCGAGATCGAGGTATCCAGGTTTGTTGTGTGTGCCCACCACCCGTTAAAACCCCCATGCTACTGGAAGCAAACTTTCAGCCAAAGATTCTGGATGAGATGGAGATTGTTACTCCGGATCAAGTTCTTGCAGCGTTGGATGTCTCTTTGCAGAAAGGTAAATTGTTTTGCTTTCCTGGAAAACTAACAAAATTCTCTATTCTTGTTCGTCGATTATTCCCTGCCATCCCCTGGAATGCGAGCCATAAAGCAGAAGGGTTTTAAGATAGTTTTTGTGTTAATTGAAAAAGTCTTGTCTAGAGTGTCTGTTAGATTAATTGGTTGTGTTGCATGCTGCTAAAAACGTTGTTTGATCAGGATATTAGGGAATTTATGGCTGCACCAATAAAATCTATTGGTGTTTTCAACTTTGCTGAGAGTGTTGCTGTTTCTCTTCTTTCAAAAGAAAGCAGAAATGGTGGAATTCCCAGGCATATGTTGTTGAAATTATGGAAGGGGTTAGGAAAAAGAAAAGCAATTGTCGATAGAGGTCAGGCTTGTTCTTTTGAGGAATTTACAAGTCGAAGTATCAAATTGGCAAACGCACTCAATAAGTTAAATGTGGTTGAGGGTGATCGAGTGGCAACACTGCTTCACAATGAGCAGGCTTGGTTCGATATTATGGTTGCTACCACCATCACCGGAATTAAAATGCCAATGCTGAATTTTCATCTCAAACTAGCCGAACTGGTACAGTGCATAAATAGTTGTGAGCCTAAAGTGTTGTTGGTTTCTGAACCGTATGTTGAGGTGATTGAATCCATTAAATCGAAAGTGCCTTGTGTTGAGCTGTTCGTTGTTGCGGGTGAAGGCAGCTACCCTGAAGGTTTTATTGCGTTAGAGCAGTTGATATCTTCTGGGGAAGAAAAATTACCACCTGGTGGCTTTGGTTTGTCGCAGTTGCCATTTAGTGGTGGATCAACAGGTGTTCCTAAATTTATTGTGGAAGAAAAAAGAGCGCCTTCAGATAATGAATTAATGAAAGGTATAAGCAAAGAAAAGTTGACTGAGATGAAGTTGACGTTTGCACAAGGCTTTGCTCGATTAGGATTGGGCTCTATAAAAGGCCCTATTGTTTCTATGATTCCAGGCCCTCTATACCACGCAGGTGTTCAGACAGCAGTGCTTCCAATCTTTTTTGGAGCAACAATAGTATTGATGTACAAGTTTGATGCTGAGGCGTTTTTGGAAAATATAGAGAGGGAGAAGGTTAATTGGACGTTTGTGGCACCCACAATGTTAGAGCGGGTGTTAAAGTTACCGGATGAGATTAAGCGTAGCTACGACTTGTCAAGCATGCAGCATATTCTGTGTGCTGCTGCTCCCTGTCCAGCTCAGGTAAAAAAAGATATAAATGAATATTTTAAGCAGCAGGGCGCCACGAAAAATGTTTTTAACGAATATTACGGTTCGTCTGAAGCAAAAATCATCAGTATTTTAAGAGCAGAAGATTACGAAAACGATCCTCATCGATATAAAAGTGTTGGCAGAGTTTGCGGAAGTGAATGCCGGGTTTTTGATGACGAAACCGGCGCTTGGGCGGATGTAAATAAAGAAGGACGAATTCTGATACGAAATGCTTCTATCTATAATGTGAAATATGGAAGCAGTGATGAAATGAAGGGTTCCTTTAAGGAAGTGGATGGTCAATATTGGTATGACGACGGTTGCATTGGTTATTTGGACAATGACGGTTTTCTATACCTTACCTCTCGTAGCAAAGAGATGATTATTACAGGTGGCGTTAATATTTTTCCGGTTGAAATAGAGGAAGTTCTTAAAAGCCATGAAGATGTTTTGGACGCAGCCGTTGTTAAAGTGCCTGATGCGGATCTTGGTGAAGTCGCCGGAGCGGTGGTGCAATTAAAATCTTGTAGTGTGTTGACAGCAGGCTCGCTGCAAAATTTTTGTAAAGACAGTGGGCTGTATGGATACAAGCTTCCTAAACAATATCGTTTTTTAGAGGAGCTGCCTCGCAATAGTGCCGGTAAATTGAGAAAAGTCGACTTGGAAAAGCTGTTTTTAATAGGGGATGCGGTGGAGTAATGTCTTTAACTGTCAGATAACTGGGGTTTTTGTTCTGAGTTCGCAAATTATCAATATTTTTATATTTCCAGAACAGACACTTATGGCTTCTTATTGGTGCTAATTTGCCAGTGAGAAATAAAAGCAATAAGAAGCTGGAGACTCACCATGTCAAATCCTAATGTCGCCAAGAGTAAGCTGGATGAATTAAAGGGCGTCGATTTTAATCGTCGCTACCATGAGGATCGTCCTTTGCGACCCATCCCAGCGGGAAGAGATCATTTTTCAGAGCAGTGGAGAGCCAGTCGAGAGTTTTTATTTGGCATGTGGATTGATGTCGACATCGAGGCTGAACCCAGTGATTTTACTCGTAAGTACGACGACATGTTTTGGCAGGCCGATGAGAATATTATGCCGGTGGTGGATCTTTTCGAACGAGAAGGTGGGCATGTCATTCGCCCTTTGTTTGAAAAAGCTCTTACAAAGGGGATTGGTTCTGTACCGAATGCACCGGCCGAACTGGTAGAGTTTTTTGAAGATCTTACGAAAACGCCAGAGTGGTTTGATAGAGATGCTGCCGAGCGTGGCCGTGTGCTGGTTACAACATCTACCTTGTCAGCGGTTCGTGCGTCCCTCGGTTGGGGCTTGTATGAGACTGCAATGACCAGCGATATATCATCCACAACAGGTGCCACTGGGCGGTTCCAGACTCAGGGGGTGCGGCGCTATATAGAAACCCTTCGTATGTTCGCAATGGCGATAAAGCCAGATGTTTTTGATCCAACCTCTGATGAATTTCAAACCATGGTGCGGGTGCGGCTTATGCATGCTCTGGCCAGTCGAGGGCTGCGTAAAGCATGGGGCGATGATTACTACCTGAAGAATGGCGAGCCGATAGC
>JBFKSL010000329.1:0-5420 GCA_041626995.1 Ketobacter sp.
ATGATGGAAATGCCCACGTTGCTGGGTTAAATCATGGTTGAGTTTTCCCTGGAACAGCTATACCAGTGGATTGGTCAATATTTTTGGCCATTTTGTCGCATAGCAGCCTTTTTTACTCTTCTTCCAATTTTAAGTACGCAGCTGGTACCGCAGCGTATTCGATTAGGCTTGGCCATAGCGGTAACGGTGGTGGTGGCCCCCGTTATTGAACCGGTGCCGATGATTGAATTATTTTCTGTTCAGTCGTTTATTATCATTTTTCAACAAATTACCATTGGTCTGGCCATGGCGTTTGTTCTTCAACTTTTATTTCAGATTTTTGTGGTTGGTGGGCAAGCAGTAGCGATGCAAAATGGCTTGGGTTTTGCGACATTGGTTGATCCGGTAAATGGTGTAAGCGTTGCTTCCATTAGCCAGTTGTACTTAATGACAGTAAATCTATTGTTTTTTGCGTTTAACGGCCATTTAGCGGTGATTTATCTTGTAGGCAGTAGCTTTGATACCTTGCCCATAAGCGATAGCGGATTGGTCATTGATAATTACTTAGAGATTGCCCGCTTAGGCAGTTGGATGTTTACCGGAGCAATCTTAGTTGCTTTGCCATCCGTGATAGCTTTGTTGATAGTGAATGTGGCGTTTGGTGTGATCAGTCGTCTTGCACCTCAAATGAACATTATTGCTGTGGGTTTTCCTTTTACCATGGTGTTGGGTTTAGTCATTATTTGGTTAACCCTTTCTAATGTTCTGCCACAGTATGAACGCTTAAGCGATGATGCCTTTGATTTTCTGCGTAACATGGTGAAGTAGCATGGCAGAGAACGAAGACGGGCAAGAACGTAGCGAAGAACCCACGGCCAAAAAACAACAGGAAGCCAAAGATAAAGGCCAGATACCCCGTTCTCGCGAATTGGGTGGTGTGGCCGTTATGATATTTGGGGCTGCCGGTTTAATCATGACTGGCTCTGTTCTTTTTGAAACCGCTCATGAAGTTTTTGCTATGAATTACGAAGTCAGTCGGGATGATTTACTCAGCCCGGATGTAATGGTTCATAACTTGGTTGGTTCTGCTCAAACAGCGTTCTTTGCGCTTACACCTTTTTACCTTTCCCTTTTGATTGCTGCGCTGTTTATTAGCCCAATGGTGGGTGGATATAATTTTTCAGTTAAAGCTTTACAGCCAAAATTATCGAAATTAAATCCATTAAAAGGGCTGAAAAGAATGTTCTCCATGCAGTCTTTAATGGAGGTTGTGAAAGCCATTGCCAAGTTTTCGCTTGTGGCAACAGTAGGGGTTTTGTTACTCGATTATAATCTGCATCGATGCTTGGAGTTAGGGTTTAAAGAGCCATCAGAGGCAATATCAGAAGGCATTGCCATTGTAGCTTGGAGTTTTTTGATTCTGTGCTGTACTTTGCTGATTGTGGCAGCTATTGATATTCCTTTTGTTCTGTATCAACACAACAAACAATTAAAAATGACCAAACAAGAGGTGAAGGACGAATATAAAGATACGGAAGGCAAACCCGAAGTAAAAAGCAAGTTGCGATCAAAGCAGCGAGAAATTGCCCAAAGCCGAATGATGGCCGCAGTCCCAGATGCAGATGTGGTAATCACCAACCCAACCCATTATGCGGTTGCGTTGAAATACGATCCTAAAAAGATGCTGGCACCCATTGTGGTAGCAAAGGGATCGGATTTTATTGCTCAGCAGATCAAAAAAGTGGCGTTAGCCAATGATGTGATGATCCTCAATTCCCCTCCATTGGCCCGATCTATTTATTATCACACTGAATTAGAAAGAGAAATTCCTCAGGGTTTGTATATTTCAGTTGCCCAGGTTTTGGCTTATGTGTTCCAGTTGAAACAGTTCCAGGAAGGTAAAGGTCCTAATCCTGGTGTGGCTCCTGAATTTCCTGTTCCTGAAGACCTGCGTAAAGACGAATAACCCTCAACATAATCGGCACGCTAATTGCGATACATACTGTAGAACTTAAGATTGCGTCAAAAAATTGATGCTTTGGCTAGATTTGTTTGAAGTGAAGCGATTGTATGACAGCAAGTGCCGCAACAACTGGTAAGTTATTGAAACAGGCGAATTTTGGCGCGCCAATATTCCTGCTCGTTATCATGGCAATGATGACATTGCCTATGCCCCCCTTTCTATTGGATGTGCTGTTTACCTTCAATATTGCTTTGGCTTTAGTGGTGCTGTTGGTTTCGGTTTATACCTTAAGGCCTCTGGAATTTGCCATCTTTCCCACTATCTTGTTGGTAGCCACCTTGTTGCGTTTGGCGTTAAACGTAGCATCGACGCGCGTGGTGTTATTACGTGGTCATGAGGGCGGCGATGCAGCGGGTAAGGTAATTCAATCATTTGGTGAGGTGGTAATCGGCGGCAATTATGCTGTAGGTTTGGTTGTTTTCTTGATTCTTGTGATCATTAACTTCGTTGTGGTTACCAAAGGCGCGGGTCGTATTTCGGAAGTGAGTGCTCGTTTTACATTAGATGCTATGCCTGGAAAGCAGATGGCCATTGATGCGGATTTGAATGCAGGCATTATCGACCAGGAAGAAGCGAAAACTCGTCGAGCGGAAGTATCTCAAGAGGCCGATTTTTATGGTGCGATGGATGGTGCCAGTAAGTTTGTGCGCGGCGATGCAGTCGCGGGTATTTTAATTCTGCTGATCAATATTGTTGGTGGTTTGGCCATTGGTATGGCTCAGTATAATTTGGGCTTTGCTGACGCGTTAAAAGTGTATGCCTTGCTCACTATTGGTGATGGCTTGGTTGCTCAGATTCCTTCTTTATTGCTTTCCACTGCGGCAGCCATCATCGTTACCCGTGTGAATAGTTCTCAGGATTTGGGTAATCAGGTGATGTCCCAAATGTTTGGTTCTCCTCAGGCTTTGGCCATTGCCGCCGGTATACTAACTATCATGGGTATCATACCGGGTATGCCCCATTTTGCCTTTTTGGGCTTAGCAACCATTTGCGGTGGCGGCGCTTATTGGATTTACTATCGTCAGCAAACGGTAGGACAAATTCAGCAGCAGGAAGAGGTTAAAGGCAAAGAATTGGAGGAAATGGCCCAACAGCGTGAAGGCGAATTAAAAGAGTTAGGTTGGGATGATGTGCAACCGGTGGATGCCATCGGTTTGGAAGTGGGCTACCGATTGATTCCTCTGGTGGATAAGGCTCAGGGCGGTCAGCTGCTTGGGCGAATCAAAGGAGTGAGGAAAAAGCTTTCTCAAGAGCTGGGTTTTTTGGTTCCTTCTGTACATATTCGAGATAACTTGGATCTTTTACCGAATGCTTACCGCATTACATTAATGGGTGTAGCCATTGATGAGGCTGAAATCCATGCAGACAGAGAGCTGGCCATTAATCCTGGCCAAGTTTTTGGCACCATTAACGGTATTGATTGCAAAGATCCGGCCTTTGGATTGGATGCGGTTTGGATCGAGCCTAGCCAACGAGATCAAGCACAAACCATGGGTTATACAGTAGTGGATTCCAGTACTGTGGTGGCCACTCATATCAATCAGGTGATGATTCGACATGCTCACGAGTTATTGGGCTTTGAGGAAGTTCAGCAACTGCTGGATAACCTGCAAAAGCTATCTCCGAAGTTGGTGGAAAACCTGGTGCCAAACCCGTTGCCTATGAGCAAATTGCATAAGATTCTACAAAATCTGCTGCAAGAAGGAGTGCCTATTCGTGATATTCGAACCATCGCTGAAGCCTTGGCAGAAGCGGCGCCTAAGAACCAGGATACTGATGCGCTTACGTCCTCCGCTCGCGTGGCGCTATCCCGCTTAATTGTTCAGACCATTTATGGAGTAGGTCGCGAATTGCCTGTAATTACTTTACAGCCGGAATTGGAGCAACTTTTACTGCAGGCTGTGCAACAGGCATTGAATTCAGGTGGCACAGCCGGTGATGCTGTGATTGAGCCAGGGCTTGCGGAAAAGTTACAGCGCTCTGTTTCGGAAGCCGCTCAGCAGCAGGAAATGGCAGGAAACCCGGCGGTGTTGCTGGTTTCCGCTGGAGTGCGTCCTATGCTATCGCGCTTTTTACGATTCAGTGTGCAAGGCTTGAACGTGTTGTCTTATAACGAAATTCCCGATAATAAACAGATTACAGTTACTGCCTCCGTTGGTCAGTGATGAATAATTAAAAACTGGAACGCTTGTTGCAGCATACCCCCTGAACGAAAAAAATCTGACGCTTTTCAGATAAACATTCAGAGGTTACACCCATGAGCACGAAAAAATTCGTTGCAGGCGACATGCGACAAGCTTTGAAACTGGTTCGTGAAGAACTGGGCGCAGACGCCGTGATCTTATCCAACCGAAAAGTGGCTGCAGGAATTGAAATCGTTGCAGCGGCAGATTACGACGCTTTTGTAGAGCAGCATAAAGAAAAAGAGCGTAAAGCCAATCATATTCCTGCATTCATGGATGACCAAGCACAGGCGCCGGAGCAGGGTGATCCCAATCGAGTTTTAAATGAAGGTTTTACCGCTTCAGCAGAAGCGAAGGCCCAGCTCATGGAAGCATTGCAGCGCCGTGAGCAGGTTCGACGTGAAGATGAGAATCAGAAATTCAATCATGCCTGGATGCAGCAGCTTGAAGCTCAGGAAAGGCGACAAGCGGCAGTTGAGAATGCGTTTTCTGATAACGATGAAGCAATATCGCTGGAAGATGAGCCTCGAGTAGAGTTTAGTGCACAGGCTCGTCAGCAGTATATTCCTGAGCCTAAAGCGCATTCAGCTCAGCCAGAGTCGGGCCAAGTAAAACCCAACTCAGAGCTACCTGTTCATGCTCCTCAACAACCTGTTCAGCCCAGCCCTGAGCTAAGCGCAATGATGGGTGAGATCAGTCAATTACGTCAGATGATGAACGCGCAAATGGCCAATGTTTCCTGGGGCAATTTCAGCCAGCGTAATCCTTTGGAAGCAGCAGTATTCAAAAAACTGGCGCGATTGGGGTTGTCTCCAGCGTTGTGTCGAAAACTGGTTCGAAACCTAACGCCAGAACAAAATATGAAAGCCGCGTGGCGCAATTGCCTGCTTGAACTCAGTGATGATCTGCCATTGATGCAACAGGAACTTACAGATCATGGTGGTATCTTTGCTTTTGTTGGCCCTGCCGGGGTGGGAAAAACCACGACTATAGCCAAAATCGCCACCCGATATGTTTTGGAACACGGTGCCGAAAATTTGGCGCTGGTTACCACTGACAGTTTTCGTATTGCTGGCCATGAGCAGTTAGCCACTTTAGGCCGCATATTGAAAGTGCCGGTAAGAGTGGTTACTGAGCAACAATCCTTAGATCAGATTCTACGTGGCCTTTCCCGCAAGAAGCTGGTGTTAATCGACACAGCAGGGTTAAGTCATAAAGATCAAGTGCATAGCGAA
>JBFKSL010000330.1:0-5418 GCA_041626995.1 Ketobacter sp.
GGTGTTCATCTCCTGTGGCCAAATAAATCTCTTTTATTTGAATGGTGATTTCATCCATCTCCGTTTTCGCTGGTTTTTCTCCGCTAAAATCCGTAAAGCGAAATAAGCCGTCATTAATCGACGTTTGAATGACTTCTAACGCAATTTTTAATGGCGCCTGATCGGGTTGTTCAGACTCCTCTGAAGCAGACAACCTTTCCAAAATATCGCTAAAGTTAAACCTGTCACCGCGCTTTTCTATATTGATGCTGGGTTGATCAAGCAGTAAATCTTCAAATTGCAGATTCCAGGAAAACAACGAACCCCAAGGAGTAAAGTTTACGTAAAATTCCTGCCAGCTAAGTAAAGGCGTTTCTGATTTATCCGCTATTGAGAACGCCTTTATCCGAACGGAAAGATCGAAGGGATTGAATTCAATGGGTGCAACCGATAGCTCTCTGCCTAGCAGCTCGGCCACATCCCCTTCCACCACTTGCTTGAGCTTATTGGGCACATAGAAATATGAAAGGGCTACATAGACAAGGTAAATAAAAGCAACAGCTATAAATAGCCATTGATACCAGCGCAGTTGCTTAAGCTTTGTGGCAGCAGTGGTCACGGGCACAATTTCCTTTTTGTGGAACAGGTCTTGTGCCCATTATACTGATTTATGTGAGAAATGGGTGACGGCGGAACCAAGTGGATTCCGCCGGTGGGTTATCTGAGGTTGATCTAGAAGTCGAAACCGACACCCAGGTGGTATACCCAGGGATCGACAGTAACTTTGATTGAAGCATCACCGACTCTAGCCACGTCATACAAGGGTAGGTCGGGGGTTTCTACCCAAATATCGGTCACGGTGGCTTCTGCTTCTAGGCCAGCAATGTATTTCACGTCGAAATTCACCCACCAGTTTTTATAGAAGTTGTACTCCACGCCGCCCTGGAAAGCAAAGCCAAATACATCTTCCACTTCTAAACCTGGCTCACCCAGTTCCGTCAACACGGGGTTTGTCACCTCTTCGTCAAAGGTGATCATGTAAGAAAAGCCAGCTCCGACGTATGGTCGAATTGGCTTATCTAGCATGAACCGGTAAACCAATGTCACCACAGGTGGTAACACTTTGGTTTCGCCAAACTCTTCACCCAAAGCCGGAACACCCGTTGGAATATTACCCAGCGCATAGGGTGCAATTGACTCTTCTTTAATGGTTCCCGTGGTTTTAAATTCCACTGTGAAGGGCAATGCAAGTATGGTTTCTACCGATAAATGACCATCTAACCAAGGTAAGGTATAGCCCACGATCACGCTTGGAAAATTAGCACCTTCGACTTCCGCACCTGAACCTGCAATTGGGCCATTTTCGATGGCCAAACTGGCGGGCCCTCCCACATCACTTAAATTCACCTCTGAACTGGATGAGTCAGGAATTAAAAAGGTATAACCGGCACGGAAATAAAATGGATTTTCACCTTTTTTATGACCAAGGTAATCGACTTTTACCGTATCCCAATAGCTTAACTGCTCTTCAGGCTGTTCAACTTCAGCGCTAACAGAAGCGGTTGTTACTGTCGCCAACAGGGCGAATGGAATCACATTCTTCATCATATCGCCCTCTTAGTTTCTACCTTTTAATGGGTTACCAATGAGTTTTAGCTGCATCCCGCCCGCGCCAATCAACATTTTTATAGCGCCATTTCCAGCAATGGAAGTTACATTCACCACCAATTCTATTTCAGTTATATTGGATTGCTCTATCTGAATTCGGCCATCATCAAGTGTGGTAATCGGCCCTTTAACAAGTGCGGTCAACGGCATGCTATGCAGGTTATGATTTACTGCAATCAATCCACCCAGCAATGGAATATTGACCTCTATCTCCATATCAGGCGCATCCATATACAGGTCTAGTTGCGCTATAAACTGAGGCTCCGCTACACCCTCCTCCTCAACAATATAACCATAAACAGGAGCACCGCCTTCTCGAACCCTCAAGATACTCATTCCGGTTTCAACATCGCTAATGGGAATGCCAATCCCCAAAACTTCCGCTGATGATTCCATAACAATGGATGTACCATAAAGAATGCCAGGGTGAACCCGCACAGGAATCTGAGTTGTACCCGCAAGCGTCATTCCCCATAGGGAGCCATCAATGGTTATTGGTTCTGGCTGGCCAACGGTTACGGGAAGAGACCCACTCAGGTAAATGTTTGTTTCAGTAACAGGGTTACCACCAACTGCATCAAGGAAAGCAGCCGATGTAATGATTCCGTTATTAAGCCCATCCAAGTCAAGATCAACAATGCCAACGCCAGCGCTATTTTCCACCCGACCGGTCTCACCAGCGTCCACAAAGCCATTACCATTCTGGTCAGTAAACTGCTCCAACTTTAATGGCAGCAATATATCGTCATTGGCTGCAACCACTTGGAACACATTGGTAATGGCACCACCTCCAGCATCACCGCTCTGGGCGCCATTCAATGGGTCAGTATTTAACGGCCGATTATTTTCACCACAAATTTCGTTGGCATCACAACTGGTATTGCCACCGGCCACCATGGTTAATCTGTAATAGGTTCCAACTGTCCAATTAGAAGATGGCGTGAATTTAAAGCCGCGACTTTCTGCCACTAAGGAACCGGCAACCACACCCACACAAGATCCGCCATCCCCATCCAACTCCTCCACACGAATTGCGCCACTACCGCAGGCTGTGCCTAGGGCAAGGGTGTTTAAATTCATGGGTTGATTAAAAGTGACTTCAATGCGTGCATCTTCGGGCATATCAGAAGACGCGTAGACGTCATCACCTGAATTACCACCTACACAACGCCCAGGTGCCGCATAAGTACTGCCAGTAAGATCACATGCTGCCCCTACGTGAACAGAATTCACCATGGGACCCACGGTGGTCGACGTATCTGGGTCCTCCGCGGTGAAAACAATATTGCCATCACCACCTGTTGCGTCGGCAACATCCAGACTCAGTGCATTACCTGCCAGATCCGTTAGCGCTCCAACGCTAATTTGGTATTGATTGCCGTAGGTGAGAGGAGTATTAGGTTTTACCAGAATGGTGCTACCGTCCCACGCCAACTGGAACGCAACTGGAGTGCTACCACTTGTAATATCCGTTAAGGTGATTTGACTCGGCGCGGCATCATCGTTGGCCATCGGTTCACTAAATATTAAAGAGATCTCATCACGCGCCAGGAAATCATCACTGCCATCAGCTGGGAACGCTGCCGTAATCATTGGGGCAACAATGTCATCAGGAGCCGTTGCGCTCAGGTCAGAATTAATGCCCAACACCATATGGGCAGGGGCACGGTCCAGGCCCAATAAATCCATTTCTAAGGTACGAACACTCTCTATATAAAGATTACCGTTTTCCACCCGTGCGGTTCCGGTGGCCTGCACATGGGGAATAGTTTGGTTAAGTACCGCATTACCGGTAGCGTCAGAACCAGTAAGCGCCAAATCAAACATTAGGTACACAAACACGGGGGCTTTATTGTCGTCAGGAGAAATATCAGCGGCACGAAAAGGGCTACGATCCATAAATCCCGTAACATCATTAATAAAACTCGCTGTGATATCTCCCGTTTGTAAATTAGCGGGAACTTCTCCTCCCAACCTCAAATCAAGACCGGTAATGTTTAAGTATCCGCCCTTACGAATTACAAAGGGAATTAAACCACCAAACTCAGCAGGGTCAGCCAGTTCCGCCTGCAAAGTGCTGTCACGCAGATTAATATCATTGGTACCAATCAGAGGAGAATATAGGTCAATAGCATTTAATGGTGCGCCAGTTATAAGAGAGGTTTGAGGGAAACCTGCTTCACCGTATGCGGTTGTGGTATTGAAGGTTTGATCAATCACGCAATTACAGGTATTGGAATCCGATGGCGTCATATCAAACGTCACATCCACCAACGACTCACCATTACGATCTAAAATGCCGTTGCTTAAAATTAACTGATATGTATGAGTGGGATCTAAATCATCGGTGGGATCGAAACTCACGTGATGCTTGCGCGCCATAATGGCCCCAGGCACAGCCGTATTGCCATTGGTTACATCAATAAACTGAAAGGTCGAGCCCGCTTGCACAGTCTTTTCATCCAAGGGCTCACTGAATTCCACACGAATGGTGGAAAAATCCATAAAAGGATACCGCGCCGTAGCGATAGGAGTTGCAGCATACACGCCAGGATTTTCGCCATTTATGGCCACTACTGAGGGAGCTGCGCCACTTATAGAATCATATTGAGTGGTTTTGAAATTGATAAGTGCATCGGTGGAAGAAAGATTTGTTGATCCACCGCCAATCACGGCGCTACGCACAAATAAGCTGTAATCGGTACCTTGTTGCAATTGGCTGGATTCAAACGAAACCACTTTACCATTCACCGTGGCAGTAATAGGCACCACAGTGTCGCCTGGACCAATCAAGCAAAAGTTTCCGGTAACATCACCACCGCTGACGCTACAAGCAGCGTCCACCGCAGACTGGCTTGCCCCCTTGCTAAAAGTGACGTAAAAGCGTGTACCCACAGGCACATCGGTCTGCCCATCAATGGGGTAAGTAAAGATCACTCCATCTGATAAGCTAGGTGGTTGATAGGGATCACCACTGCTTCCGCCACCACAGGCCACCAACAGAGTGCCACAACTCAATGCCACACACGCTTTGTTTAAGTAGGATTTGGTTCTAATTAAGGGAGATACTTTCTGCTTGGACATAACTTCTGGCTCAATTTTTTGTTATGGTTATGAAACCAATAACGGACAACGGAACAAGTCCGCAATTTAAATCACATACACTAAGAAACTATGGTAGACAGGTCGTAACTTCGCCAGTATAAGTCCGTTTCACTATGTAATCGTTCTTGCTTACAACGTAAAATCACGCGAGAATCACAACTTTCTAGTCCCAAAAAGAATAAGCAGAGGGAATTCATGAACAAAAAGCTTCTGATGAGTTGTACTATTGCTGCAACCCTAATCTTTCAAGGCTGCGCTAACACCATTAAATATGACGATAAGCCGGCATCCAAAACCGTTGAAAAGGGCGTTGACTCTAACCAACTAAGTGCCAGCTCTTTAGAAATGGTGGAAAGCCTGCTGAACAGCGACGAAGTGAAGAAAGCCACCAAGGGCACCCGACCGCTGATTGCAGTATTTGGCATGATCGACTTCACCGCAGACAAACTGGATTTGGCCACCATTAATGGCCACATCTACGGCAAGCTGGATAAAGCCAACCGTTTCCGCTTTGCTGACCCCAATCAGCTGGCTGCGAAAAGCAAAGACTTAACCGGTTCCCTATACGATTTGGTAGAAGATGGCAAAACCGGCCAAACCCTGGCTCAGTCTTTGGATGCCGATTACATGCTGGTAGGTGAGATCAGTAACGTAATTCGCACCCAA
>JBFKSL010000331.1:0-5374 GCA_041626995.1 Ketobacter sp.
AAAATTACTCGGTAACCTTACCTTTCTGTTTCTTGATGCAGGTCAGCTTTCAGCTTGCTGTTTGTCCGAATCTATCAATTTAGACGTCGTTACCAGCATGACTTGCTCGTATCTATGACCTCTAGAATAAATAGAAACTGGTGTTGGAGGCGAAATGACTATTGCGCTTACGGCGTCTGATATCGAAATGGTTTGCGAACAGGCAGAACGTTTTGGTAGAGGCGAGGTGTTTCCCCTGGTTGCTTGCCATGAGAAAACAATAACAAATGAACAGCTGGAAAGTTTGGTGCTTAAAGCATTGCAAACGGGCTTTATAGCGGAGCTTGAACCCAGTGGAATGGGTTTATGGGAGCAGCAGGAACAGCCTCCATTAATATCCGTTAAGCTGCTCTCGATCTTATCAGAGTTCAATTCAGGTGCGGCATTGCAATTCCATTTGTTTGCCCTGGCAAGATATCTTTTGCATTCCTTATCGCTTTCTTCTGATGTCACTGAATCCACAGCGCTAGCGTTGCACGGATGTTATGGGCTAGGGCGAGATGCTCTTCCCACATTTTTATTAGGTCGTAAGCTTTCGCCATCCCAGTTTGATTTTCTTCAGAATTGGTTTTTGGGTGGTGATTCATTACCCGTGGTGTTTTACGGTCATAGTAATTGGAAAAAGTTGTTGTATCCGTCTTTGGATGACTCTGGAAAATTGCTGTTTAAGATGATTGATCGTGAACAGCTCACCGTTGAATCGTTACATCATAGTCACGGCTTTAGTGAATTGAATGCGTTTCGTTGTGGTTCATTAGCGGGTGTAAATGGTTCCTCTATATATCTTCTAGAAAATGACAGAAAACTCTATAACCAATTGCTTCAGTACAATGGTCTGGGGTTGATGGCTATTGCTTTGGGCGGGTTGCGGCGTAGTTGGAAAATTGCGTCTGAATATGCAGCAATACGAGAACAAGGCGGTGAAAAAATTAATCGACATGCTGCTGTTCAGTTATTGTTGGGTAAAGTGATAGCAGCCATGGAAAGTGCAAGCTCAGAGTTGGAACATTTTGCTAGCCAACCGGTTTCTGAGCAGCGCTTGCCCCAGCTATTTGCGATCCGCTCCCGATTCCATCCTCAAATTTGTGATGCCGCCAACGCCTGTATGCAGGTTATGGGAGGAATAGGGTATATGCAGGACACTGGCGTTGAGAAAGTGATACGCGACTGCAATGCCCTGAGAGTGATGGCAGGAACACCAACGGATTTATGTTTATTTGTGGCAGAGTGGGAGCGTATTTATGGGCAGTGAATTATTAAATCATCTGGATGGCTATCTGGCCCGTGGTGATCAGCTTTCTCCTCGCTACAGCTTTACAGAGATATCACGGCTTTCTCGTCCGCTTATTAAATACGACCCCGACATTCTATGGCGAAGAGAAACCAAGCTTTTGCCATTTCCGCTGCAGAAGTTACGAAGAAAAGTAAAACGTTTTGCAGAATTGGAATTAAGGCCAATCGCTCTTGAGTTGGATAAGGCAGAGCACTTACCTGCGGGGCAGATACATCCTAAGGCTCAACAGGCATTGGTAAAAGCTGCGAAAGCAGGGCTCTTAACCGATGTTTTGCCAAAACCTCTGGGTTCCTCTCCGCCTTTGCAATATCTCCATTCTCTGGCTTGGCAGCAATCGGTTCGCATTGAAGAGTTGGCGCGCGTATGTGGTGGGTTGATGTTGCTGTTAAGCGCCCATCACTTAGGTGTGGCACCCATTCTGTTGTCGGGTGATGTTGCTGCAATTCGGCGTTTTGTGTTGCCTGCTTACCGCGAGCTTAAGCGGGGAGAACCACACCTGTTTGCTTTTGCTATCACAGAACCTGCTGCGGGGTCTGATGTTGAAGAGGGAGTAGGTGCCAGTCAGTACAGACCTGGAGTGATTGCCAGAAAGACTCGGGGCGGTTGGCTGCTGAATGGCAGAAAGTGTTTTATAAGTGGTGGTGATGTTGCAAAAAGTATTGTGGTGTTTGCCGCATTAGAAGCGGATGGGAAGCGGGAAAGCATGGCTTCCTGGACCCCTTTTCTTGTGAAGCGTGACATGCCGGGATTTCAAATTGAACGCACTGAACTAAAAATGGGAATGAGGGCTTCTGGTGCAGCAGAAATTTCTTTTACCGAAGTGTTCGTTCCCGATAGCCATGTTATTGGCGGTTTAAGGAAAGGGTGGGCTATTAATCGGGCCACACTTAACTTATCCCGATTCCCTGTTGCTTCCATGGCGGTAGGGTTGGCTCAAGGTGCAATTGATGCCACTACAGAATTTGTTTGTAAAGCTTGCATCGGTGGCAAACCATTAATCAGTTTTCAAGAAATTCAGTTGGCTGTGGCACAAATGAATGCCGAAACCAGCTCAATACGGGGCATGGTTTGGAAAAATGCCAAGGCCATGGTGCCGAAACAGGCTGAAGCTTCTATGTGTAAGTTTCATGCCACTGACAGGGCTGTGAAGGTATGTGAAATGGCTATGGATATTTTGGGCAACCACAGCATGTTGCACGAACATGGCATTGAGAAATCCTTTCGGGATGTTCGGTTAACACAGATTTTTGAAGGTACTAATCAAATTAACCGGCTTGCAGTCATTGAAGATATGCAGGAAGAGCTGCTCGCAAAAATAAACCATTCAATGGGGTAAAGGTGAAATGAACAATTCAGCGTCTTTTTTTCAGGATTCATTTTTTGATGTTAGCCGTGAGACAAAGTTAACCAGCCAAGGCCAAGTAGACTTTCCCATACTCTATTTTGACACTTCGTGTGTGTTAGCGTTTTTTTTGTGCGATCTCGATAAAGTAAAAGCGCAGCTAGTAGATGTTCCGCTAGAACCGGGCATTGTTGTGGCGAATAAAGCGATTGTAGGTGTTGCCCTTTATGAATACCGGCAAACATCCATTGGCGCCTATAACGAGGTGGGCGTGGGCATTCCCGTGGTGCACAAAGGGTCGTCCAGAGCGGTTTTACCGTTGTTGGATTTATTCGCACCCATAGAGAAAAGGAAAACCGGGTTTTATGTGGTTGACCTGCCGGTGACTACACAAGCGGCTAATGCTGCGGGCAGAGAGATGTGGGGGTTGCCGAAATTTGTTACCGATATTCCCTTTCAGCTTAACGGTCGGCAGTTTAGTTGTTCTGTGCTCGATCCGGATACTCGCCAGGATATTATGACAATTGACGGCAAAATGGGGTTAGGAATACCTTCTCCAGCTATGCACCTGAAACTGTATTCTTTCTTACAGGGAGATACCTTGGAAACGGCGGTTAATTTGCGCCGGGGTGCAACTCTTAGGGCGCCAGGGTCGATTAAAATTAAGCTTGGTGATTCCCATCACCCCATGGCGGAAAGGCTGCGAGCATTGGGATTGGATGGTAAATCCCCCATTGCCTTAACCGCAACCAATGAATTTCAGTCACGGCTAAATTTGGGAGAAGTCCGAGGCGCTCGTTAATATCGAGTAAGTTCAAAATTATTTCTCACAATTGGCCAGCTTCCACATTGTTTAAACAGGCAGTTGCTATACTCAGAGCATCTGTTTTTGTTTTTCTGCTGTTGAGGCCTGATTGTGCATCATTTTTTTGCTTATGTTTCCAAATTAAAATACATCTTGCGCTGGGGGTTGAAGCGGAACGTTGAGCCAGAGAATGTAAAAGAACACAGCTACGATGTGGCCACCATTGCTCACGCTTTGGCGCTTATTCGAAATCGTTTGTATGGTGGTGATCTGGATGCCAATCGTATTGCCGTGATTGCGATGTACCATGATGCCTCAGAGGTGCTTACTGGTGATTTGCCCGGCCCAATTAAGTACTTTAACCCAGCCATTGCTGAGGCCTATAAAGAGGTGGAAAAGGAAGCCAAAACCAAATTGATTTCCATGTTGCCAGATGAGCTGCAGGAAGACTATGCGCCTCTTATAGAAGATCACAAGCTGCCAGAGGATATTCGTCGCTTATTAAAAGCCGCTGATGTGCTTTCTGCCTATATCAAATGTATTCATGAGGTAGAATCCCATAACCATGAGTTTCAAGTGGCTAAGCAAAGGGTAGAGGGGATGTTGGGGGAATACGGTTTGCCGGAGGTGAACTATTTTATGGAGAAGTTTTTGCCTAGTTTTCGTTTAACTCTGGATGAGTTGGGTTAACAAACTTATTCCAGTTTTAGGCAGTCTGTAATCAGGCCAAAGAACCCTTCTAAGCCTTCGCAACTATAATACCATCCTAAGTGCATGCCGCATTGCTTGCAGTAGCTGTATTGCCAATAAAAGCCTTCAAACCAAGTAAAATATTCCGTGGGTGTACCGCTAACCACGCAGCCTTCTGCTTGTTCATAGGTTAGTAGATCAAAGCCCATTCCTGATGGATTGGTGAAGAAGTGATTGGTTTCCCCGTGGATGGGGATTAGAAAAGTGTTTTCCGTTAGATAAGCATCACAGGCTTTGCAGCGCACTACGGATTTCTTACGCTGATTCGCGTTATCTGAATCGGTTTTAGGGTCTAGCGATGCCAGCCACTGCTTGAAGAGCTCTTTTTCGTGATCCAGGCATTCCATAACCAAAGCCTTTTTGGTTTTTATGGAATTCTAGCACTTTGGTGGGTAAAACAAAGGGCCCCCAAAATCGGGGGCCAAAAACGCAGGAGAAGAAAAATATAAATAAGAGTCAGAAAATTCGGTTATGCACCAATTTTGGCGCGTAGTTCGTTGGTTTTTTCCTGAACTACCTGTACTTGGTCAGCAATATTGGTTTTTAGTTCCGCTAACTTGGGCTTAATCTCTTTGAAATAGGTTTTTTCAGCCTGTTGTTTAGCGTAGGAAGAGATCATATTGCTGTTCCAGTTGATGCGGAAACGGTTATCGTAGGTGGCTACGTCCAGCTTGCGGATCAATTCTTTTACAGAAGGATTAGCTTCACGCAGTTCAGCTACCAATTCTTTCAAGTTCAGGGACTCCGTGCTTTCCACACCCAGCTCTTTCAAAATGCGTTGACCTTCCAGTTTGGCTTCTTCCAAACGTTGGTTAACCTGAGCTTGCAGCTTGTCGCCTTGCTTTTTCAGTTGGCTTAACTGGTCTTTCACTTTATCTTGAATCATGATCGCTCCGGAATTAGTTGTGATTTGCCGATTGGATACAATGGTAATGTCAAAAATTAGAATATTCTTACTAAAACTGGAGAAAATTATAAGATGTTGTTTTCAAAGCAAGACTTAGGACTTGGCCAATGGGAAAGCTACTAATTGCAGTGGGAATCGCCTTGCTGATATTGGGTTTGCTGGTCACTTTTGCGCCAAATGCGCTGGGCTGGTTCGGCAAACTACCTGGGGACATTCGAGTTGAAGGTGAGAAGGGGG
>JBFKSL010000332.1:0-5365 GCA_041626995.1 Ketobacter sp.
ATGATGCCATGTATCTGCTGTTATCTGGCAAGGTATCTGTCTATCTGGAAAGTCTTGATTCCACCTCGTTAGTGGATTTAGGCCCCGGTGAATGTATTGGTGAAATGTCGGTTTTTGATGGCCGCAACCCTTCCGCCTATGTGAAAGCGATTCAGCCCTGTGAAGCATTGGTAATTGATAGCAAGTCGTTATGGCAGTTGATTGATACCTCCCACAGTTTGTGTCGCAACCTCTTGTATTTTCTCTCCAATCGTTTGCGTTCTGGTAACGATATGGTTGCCATCACCCAAACCAAACAAAAAGAACAGGAGCATGCTGCCAACAGTGACGCCTTGACGGGTTTGAATAATCGGCGCTGGTTGGATGATGTGTTGGCGCGGTTAAAGGGTATCGAGTTGCTGGATCTTGCACCATTGGCGGTGTTGATGCTGGATGTGGATCACTTTAAGCGCTACAACGATGAGTATGGTCACAAGTCGGGCGACCTGGTCTTACAAATGGTGGCGCACACCATGCGTAAGAGTTTGCGCCCCAGCGATATGGTGGCCCGCTATGGTGGCGAAGAGTTTATTATTATTTTGCCCCACACGCCGGCAAAACAGGCCTCGGCTGTGGCAGAACGTTTGCGAGCGTCAGTTGAACGTTTGCAAATTTCGGCTGACCAGGGCAATGCACTACCATCGGTAACCATCTCGGTTGGTGTAGCGCCGCTGAAAGATGGTGAGTGTGTGGAGGATGCCATTGAAGTGGCTGACAAGCAGCTCTATCTGGCAAAAGATAACGGTCGTAACCGGGTGGAAACCCGCTCTTCCTAAGGGTTCTAAACGTTAAGGGAATCGCCTAGGCTTCATCACTAACTTTAAAAAACCAATCAAAATGGGAATGGGGGTGAAGTGTGCCAGTAGTTGGGAAATGCGATTGAAGGTTCCCGGAATTACGATTCTTTTTCGCTTGTTCATGGCATTAATTGAAGCCCTGGCCACCTGGGCTGAACTCATCATTGGGGCTAAGCGGAAAAAGGCAATGCGATCCGTTTTGGCAACCTGGTGAAATTCCGAGTTGGTGATGCCAGGGCAGGAAACCGTAACGCTTACACCGGTTCCCTTTAATTCAGCCCGCAATGCTTCGCTAAAAGAAACCACATAGGATTTAGAGGCATAGTAAACCGCCATATAAGGGCCAGGCATAAAGGCAGCCACCGATGCAATATTGAGAATTTTTCCCAGGCCGCGTTTAACCATGTCTTTTGCAAACAGATGAGTCAGGTAAGTGAGCGCCACCATATTCAATTGAACCTGTTGCATCACATCCGTTGAATCCATGGCTGTGAATGGGCCGGAACACCCCAAACCTGCATTATTTACCAAGATATCCACTGGAATGTTTTCTTTTTCCAGTGTGTGATACATGCGATCTATGTCACTGGTGTTGGTGAGGTCGGCAGCATATACCCGGACATTGATTTTAAATTCTTTTTCCAGAAATTTGGCCAACTGTTGCAGCCGGTCTTCACGTCGGGCTACCAGTACCAAGTCATGGCCTGCTTCTGCCAGCAGCTTACTGATTTCATAGCCGATACCGCTTGAAGCACCTGTAATTAAAGCAGTTGTTAATGCCATTGGTTATAGCCTTTGTCTGGATTGCTAATAGCTTATGTTATCTTTTTGCCCAGTAATATCAATGGCTTTCAGTTTAGCTTCTGTAACAGGTTGGCGAGGTCGGATGGTCGGGTAATGGCCTCATCGGGGGGGAGAAACGGTACTTGATCGCTACGAATTAACGTTACCAGCCGTTCGAAGTTCAGGCTTGCAAAGTAGTGATCCCGCAGCCAATGCACCAGCTTGCGGGTTAGGAAGGCATCCAGCTTGTTATCCAATTGCCGTATGAAATTCTGCTTATTCGTTTGGGCTTTGCGACAATGGTGAAGCTGCTTTTCTATGCCCATGGCCTGCAACGCTTCCTGTATGGGTGTTGCCTGTTCAGGCAGGGACAGTTCGGTGCAGTTATGGTGTTGCTCCCGATGTTGGTACCAATACTTTAATTGTTGAAAGATGTCAGGGTGATAGAAGTGCCAACTTTGCAGCGAGTTTAGTTCAATCTGATGGATCGATTTTCCCGTACCGAAGGGCGTGCGATTGGAGGTGCGGTTGCTGAGAAGCAGAGGTTGTGAGTTTGGACAGTGGATGACACCGGTTTTGGCCAGTTTGTTCAGCAAATAGAAATCTTCACCGGCTTCTCGCTTGGGGAAGCCTCGGTTCATGGCGTAGTGCTCAAGGTGAACGGCAAAAATACTGCCTATGGTATGAAAACTCCAAGGCGAACCGCTCCAGCGTAATCCTTCCACGTAATACCGTAACCAGGCATCATACAGCGCAGCGGCTTGGCAGCATGATTTGTCATCCGGTTGCACCGGGCCATGTTGAAAAGGGTAAATAATGGCGCTGGTGTTGGCGTCAACGGCTGGCGCATCTAAATATCGTGGTGGCCAAATCACGTCGGCATCGCTACTGCGTACAAAGGGGTTTATCAATATTCTGTGGTGATAAAGCCACAAGCACATGTCCATACCCAGCTTACGCGCAAACCCCACGCCGAACTCTTTCCATTTGGAAGCGCGGTGCTGAATCAAATCCACCGTTACGATGATATGGTTTTGATGAGCGAACACGTCAATGCCGGGTTGCAGTTGTTGCAGCAAAGTAGTGTGGGTTTGAAGGTAGCGCAGGGGCGCTAAGGTTTGGCTGGCTTCTTCGTTGGGAATCTGTTGTGGGCCGTTGAGAATGATTAGCGACAGCGTATGACTCTGCTCAGAACAGGGTAGCGCCAATAACCGTTCCACAAACGATTCCGACTCTTTATAGGCGGGTATTACCAACGCTTGCAGGATGGGTTTGGAAACATTTTGGGCCAGCTTTAACAGCGCATCACTTTCCGGCTCAGCATAGTTGTTCAAATACTTAACAATGGCTTTGCTGTTGCGCTGGCTCATGTATGTTTAATGCAATGCTGCGCGGTGGGGCAGTTGCGTGATGATATCCGCTTCGATCGTTAACAGCTGATCTGTACGTTCAAGCACTTGGTCTTTGGGAAAATACATGCAAGCCAGATCAATAAACAGATCCAAATGACGGCCTTCTGATGTGGTAATGGCTTTGTAAAATTGTTGAATGGGGCCTTCTGGCAATGCCTGAGCCACCAACCCAAAACGCTCATGTCCTCGCGCTTCCACAATGCTGGCCAGAATCATTCTGTCCATAAAATACAAGTCGCTGCCTTTACGGGTGTGTTTGAACAGTTTAGTGACGTAGGGGTCTTTCTCGTCTGCGCCCAATTGCAAATCACGAGCATAAATTAGCTTTACTACTTCTTTGAAGTGATTAAGCTCTTCAATGGCCAGCTCGGTCATGGCTTTAACCAGCTCTGCTCGGTCAGGGTAGTGGGAAACAAATGTCATGGCCATGCTGGAAGCTTTCTTCTCACAGGAAGCATGATCCAGAAGGAAACGGTCGAAATCTGCCATAACAGCGTCGACCCACTCAGGTGCAGTGGCGATTTTTAATTGGTACATGGGCATTAAAACGGTGCACAAAAACTAAAGGCAGCGGCATGGTAGGGGAAAAGCTATGGCTTGTCACCTTTCTGGTCGGCATCCTTGTTGAAAGCGCCATGACGGCCTTTTCCCTGACTAAACTGGGTGGCGCCAGCAACGGTTTCGCCAGACTGAATCACCTCCATACCACGTTTGAATTCATTTGCTATTGCTTCTTCAGTGGAAAGATCCCATTGCTCGTAAGCACTAAGTCTGTCGCTCTTCATACAGTTGGCTGGAAAACGGCTTATCTCCTGAGCGAGTTGCTCTGCTGCCTCTCGGCTTTTGCCTGGTTCACATACTCTGTTTACTAAGCCCATAGTGAGAGCTTCCTGTGCCGCAACTGGGCGGCCGGTTAAAATCAAATCCAGTGCTCGGCTCATGCCTATTAAACGGGGTAAACGCACGGTGCCGCCATCAATTAAAGGCACGCCAAAGCGACGACAAAAAACGCCCAAGGTAGCGTCTTCAGCGGCAACACGTAAGTCACACCATAGCGCTAGCTCAATGCCGCCAGCAACCGCATAGCCTTCAATGGCTGCAATCACCGGTTTGGATAACTGCATGCGAGTGGGACCCATGGGCCCATCTCCCTGTTGTTGTAAAATATTACCATTCTCCCCGCTGGAAACCGCTTTCAAATCAGCGCCGGCACAAAAACTGCTTCCCCCATAAAGAACCGCCACCTTTGCATTGCTGTCGTTTTCAAATTCACGAAAAGCGTCAGCCAGAGCCAAAGCAGTAGGCCCGTTCACAGCGTTTCGAGCTTCGGGGCGGTTTAAAATGATGGTGGTAACTGAGCCATTTTTTTCGATGTTAACAAGCATGGTTGCGTCCTGTGATGAGTTTCGATTTTTTGTCAGAAACTGTTTCAGTTTTTGTTATGGAAGCAAACTTTATCTCATTGCCTGCTAAACTGAAAATGTAGTAATTGATTGTTGCAAAGAATAAATGGCTCATTCAGCTCGGGAGACTGAATATGCGCATTCAAGAAGTGGTGAATCATTGGGAAAATGCCAGCAAGGGGGAAAGAACCCCGCAGGAATTTTCGATAAAGTTACCTTTGAAAGAAGCGGCGCAAGTTATGGCGCTTAAGGATATGTATCCTGACTGTTCCGAGGAGCAGATTCTAACGGATTTATTATGCTTTGCGTTAGGGGAATTGAAGCAAGCGTTTCCCTATAAAGCAGGCAAGCAAGTCAGTCAGGATGAATTTGGTGACCCAATTTACGAAGATGAAGGTATGACGCCTAAGTTCATTCGGTTAGCACAAAAACATCGAATGAAATTGGAATCCAAGATTAAAGTGGCTGATTCAACTAATTAGCGACAATGCCCTATTGGGGTGGTACCATTTTGACCGTTTAGTCATTTGGCGGGCGAATCTGCCCGCTACCTTTGCAAAAAGAGAGGGAAACGGTAATGAACGAAATGGTTCAAGAGTCGCTGCGTCCGCAGCTTTCGGCCCAAGAGATTTGGTCGCAATTTTCCAAACCCATCGTAACCGGCGATGATTACGTCGAGAGCCTGCGTAATCGTAATCTGAAGGTATATCTGTTCGGTGAGTTGATAGAAGAACCCGTGGATCATCCCATGGTGTGGCCTTCCATCAATGCGCTAAAAGCGTCCTACGACCTTGCCACCGAAAACCCAGAGCTGGCAACAGCCACCAGCCACCTTACTGGTGAAACCATTAACCGTTTTCTGCACGTTCCCCATAGCAGTCAAGATCTGGTAATGAGAAACCGCATGCAACGTCGCATGGGACAAATTACC
>JBFKSL010000333.1:0-5358 GCA_041626995.1 Ketobacter sp.
AGTAGGTGCATCGGCACAAGCTAATGAAGGAAGTCCAACAGCGCCAGCTAAACCATCTCCATCTTCGCGAGCAAAGGGTTGGTCATCACGCATGCTGATTTCACCAGAAACTGATGTGGCGCCACCTGGCAAACCAAAGTCGATGGTGGTGCTGAAGCTGGCTCCTATCAGCGAAATATCTTCGACGTAATCGAGAAAATAGTCACCTAGTGGGAGGAATGCTACAGTGGCCAGAGGGTTACCGTAGGTTGTAGGATCAAAAGGGTTTGATGGTGGGTTAAACGGATTGCTTGGGTCTGGTGCGGTGGCTACAAATCGGGCCTCTGCAAGAGATGAAAACCCTAATACAGACACATCAGGGAAATGGCCGGAAACTACGGGTAATCGGGAATGTAGATTCATATAGTACAAGCTGAATTCCGTCTCAATGGACTCGGCAAAGTAACGAGCAGCCAAACCATACTGACCGCTATCACTTGGTGTATTGTCAGCAATTCTGGGTAGGGTAACAGCCGATGCGGGAGGCAGTATAACAGTTGGTGGAACTGTAGATGTATCGAAAGCTCCAGGAAATGAAGAGTCAAGACCAGAAGGAACAAACCCTGCGTAACAATTGGGTCCAGCAAGATCCGTTACCGAAAAGAAGGTACCACAAGCAGGCAATTCTGTTTCACGCCATTCAAGCAAGTAAAAAGCTTCCAACGTCAGGTTGGGTGTTAACCCAAAAGAAGCGTACAGCGCATTTAAAGGAATCAATGCGTCTTTCACTTCGGAGCCTGGAGCCAATAAAGCGCTTACATCAACGGGGTTGATACTATTAATACCATTTGCAAAGAGTAAGCCTTCGCCCCAGCTGATTACCTGCTTACCCAAGCGCACGTTAAGTGGCTGGTCTCCTAACCACCATTCGCCCCATACAAAAGCATCTAGGATGTCGGCGCTACGCCCATCGCTTTGGTTGGGGGATAGGTTCTTACCGTGGGTGTCTTTGCCCCAGTAGTATTCAGGTAGGTCGGTTACGCCATCGCCATTAACAAGACGATGATCATAAAATGCTTTGCCGCGAATAAATGCGCCGTAATCTTTATAGCGCATTTCCACATCTACGGTGAGTTTTGCTACCTCAGAGAATGTGGAGCCTTTTTTCCACATCAAATTGCCATCATCTGCTGCACTGGAGCCATGATAGTGCGTATCGTTGTTTGGATTGTCAGAAGCAGCCAATGCGTTTTGTGCTCCAACGGTTCGGTAATCCCTATCGGAAGCGCGCCAGGATGCGCCAATTGAAAGCGTACTGTCTACCTGCATAGAAAAATCACCTTGACGGTATTCATAGCCGTATGCGGGTAAAGCAGCAGCACTCATCACTGCCATGGCAGCAAGGTAGCGGTTGCGAGAAAGCATATTTATTATTCCTCTAATTATTGAAGGCTCGGTTTAAAGTATAAAACCTAAATCTGAACATGCTTGCTGGGGTGCCCAAACCCCTAAGCAAGAGGAGAGAGTAACAAAAGTGGAAAATTACAAAATGTAGGCAGATGAAGAATAAATGTTGTTCGCTAAACTGGTGTCGCGGTTGGCAAGTATTAATCCATTTGAATCAAATGTTTAGGCGGTAATTCGAGTTTTTAATTCGTATGCTTTTAGAAATTATAAAAAACATGCCTCTAATAAACTATAGTCCTTAAGACTTAAAGATTGTCATGTTAAAGTACGCATCTGCATAAAATAATAAAAAAGCAGCTGTAAAAATTATAAAAATGATGATTGGCGGTATGTTTACCTCCCTTGGCTAATACAGCTATGCAATTTGCACTTTGGGCTTGACTTACATCGGTAGCTGGAATGACTTCACAAGAGTTGCTCCTGCTGTGGTTATTGATGTGTGTGTTGAACTCAGGGGGAAAAATGAATACAAATTGCGTGCGTCTAAAAGGAACTTACGATATAGAGCGTTTGCAGCGAGACCTAAAGCTGGCAGCGAGCTTATATGAATCTGCACCTCAAGTTGGAAAATATCATGATGGCAGTTGGACTGGCATCAGCTTGCGAAATTTTTCCGGCGATCACACCAATACTTTGGCAGCTCATACAGGAAACAGTAAAGACACCGAGGTATTAAAATCCTGCCACTATTTTAAAGAAATTCTGGATGACTTAGGTTGCCCTGTTTACGTAGCCAGAATTCTGTTTCTTCCTCCAGGAAAAGTCATTGGTGAACATGTGGATTCTGGCTTTGGCTGGAATTATGGCATGGTGAGATTACACATCCCGATCATTACCGATCCGCGAGTGGAATTCACCATCGGTGAGGAAGATGTTTACTGGAAACCCGGTGAGTTTTGGTTTGGTGATTTTGGTAAGCCCCATTCATTACGCAATAAGAGTGATATTACCCGCGTTCACCTTGTTATCGACTGCCCGATTACCGCAGAAACCTTAAAGCTGTTTCCGGAGGCATTTTTACAGGCGGTGAGAGCTGAATCCAATATTTTGGAAATTAATGGTATCTCGCTTGCCGAAGATGAGTTGAAAAAATACGAGGGTACTCTGGTTTTGAATGGCCCGTTGCTTGGTATGAATCTTCCTATCACAGCCAATGTGTTTGTAGATGAGGGTATGTTGGCGGTAAAAATTCGAGGCATACCTTTAACCTATCATTTTACTCCTGTGGCAAACCAAATGTTCCAATGCAATACCTACACGTTAATGTGGGCTGGCAATCCAGAGGTTGGAAAACAGTGTGAAGTTCTGGTGAAGGAATCCAAATCTGATAAGAGTCAGCAAGTAACGGTATATAAGTCAGAGCCATTTGCTGTGCGTTTGTTTTCCTATGTGCAGAGAACCATTCTCGGTGTTACGTGGCATCTTTATTTCGCCACGTTAAAATTAAAGCGCAGCTTGGGCAAAAGCAAGCATGTTACCGAGCAAACTCCGCAGTAGGAAATCGGGCAATAGAGCCTACTAGAATGGCCCGAATTGTTCGGGCCATTCTAGTTATTAGCAACTAAATAACGCTCTAAGAATCTTCCCGCGCTCTAGAATAATGGTCGAAAAGACTCCTGAATCGGCCAATAGACCATTCTTCTTCTTAAAAATACTAGTCTTTTGTCATTAATCGTCAGAGGATTTGCGCTGCTGTTATATGAATGATTGTTTATTCATTATCCTTGCCAGAACCAACAAGTTTGGATACTGATGGCAGATTATTAAGGCGAATCATAAATAAAAGGTAGGTGATGTGATGAAAGTAGTTATTAAAGCCATTTTGATTATGTGTGGCATGATTTTGTTATCCGGTTGGAAATCAATTGTACCGAAGTACTTGGGTTTCAGGTGAGTCAGTTTTTATCTACAGCCAAATACGACGAATATATTCTTGAGGCTGAAGAGGGTTCCGCTCTCGTGCTAATGCATTGGACAGATGGCATGCCGCGAAATTACCACAATAACCCCGTTAAGTTAGAGTTGGGTATCGAGCCAATTGGGCATGTCTGGCTGAATATATTTAAAGCTGGTGGTTCCATACCAGGCAAGCCATTAGCTATGGCCAAGGATCTAGATGGCACCATGCTGGAAGTTAGAAGGAGAAAAGCCATCGGCCGTTTTAAATAGCAGGCAATACTATTCAAAGTGTCCCATTCCAGTGGTTTTCAAAAAGCTCTCCTATAATTGTCTAGATAAATCGTTTTCTGAATAGAATTTTGGCTGAATGTAGTAAGTAATTTGCTCAGCATCTGAGCAGTATCAATGAAATTTTCAACGAATAATGCAATACTCAACACGAAGTTATCGTTATGAGGGGGAAGTATGTCTGACGCAAACGAAGTGAATTATGGTCCTTTAGTTGGTTTGATCGGTGAGTGGCAAGGTGACAGGGGCATAGATGTCGCACCAGAGCCAGACGGCACAGAGCGAAACCCGTTTTACGAAACCATTTTATTCGAAGGTGCAGGTGATGTCGATAACGCCGAAACTCAGGTGCTTACTATTGTCCGCTATCACCAAAAGGTATTTCGAAAATCCAATGATGAACAGTTTCATGATCAAGTGGGTTATTTCACCTGGGAAGAGACTACAGGAGTCATTACTCATTCCTTTGTAATTCCTCGCGGGGTTGGAGTGGTAGCCGGTGGTAAAGTCATTGCTGAGGAAGGCAATAAAATTACCATTAAAGTCGATGCAGCTGATGGTGATCCCGACTGGGGGATCAGTCAGGCGCCTTTTATGCGCGATAACGCCCGCAGTAAAACATTTACCCAAACCATTGTGCTAGATGGAGATGAGCTATCCTACGAAGAGCGAACGCTTTTGGATATTTATGGCCGCGAATTTGATCACGTGGATAAGAGTAAGCTAACGCGGGTTTCGTAAAGCTTTTTTGGGTCAAGTAAATAGGAAGCAAACAAGAAAACACTAGGCAGGAATACTTTAGGAGAAAGCATCTTGTCACAGGGCCTGTTGGCAATTTTTAAATCTATGGTGGGTAGCCTGCGTGACTTAGCGCCCATCATAGTGGTTATCGTATTCTTCCAATTTGTCGTATTACAGCAACCCATTCCCAATTTGCTGGAAATGGTCATCGGTGTATTCTGCGTATTACTTGGATTGACTTTTTTTATATTTGGATTAGAAATGGGCTTATTTCCCATTGGCGAATCCATGGCTCACGCCTTGGCGCGCAAAGGTAGTGTGTTTTGGCTGATTGCATTTGCTTTTGCCTTGGGGTTTGGAACCACCATTGCCGAGCCAGCTTTAATTGCGGTTGCCAAAGAAGCAGCCGCGGTAGCGGCTGAAGGCGGCATGATAGAAAATCACACTGAATCTCAGGAGAGCTATGCTACTGGCCTGCGTTTTACGGTGGCGTTTTCTGTGGGTTTAGCCATTGTGTTGGGCGTGCTTCGTATTATTCTGGGCTGGTCGATCCAGCTGATGATTATTGGTGGTTACGTTTTGGTGGTGATAATGACCATGTTTGCCCCTAAGGAAATCATCGGTATTGCCTATGATTCTGGTGGCGTCACCACTTCCACCATTACCGTCCCCTTGGTGACCGCCTTGGGGGTTGGATTGGCATCCTCTATTAAAGGACGAAACCCAATGACCGATGGATTTGGATTAATTGCGTTCGCGTCCTTGACCCCCATGATTTTTGTCATGGCCTATGGGATGCTCATCTGATGCAATACCTGGTGGATATTTTCAATATCCTCTTGGCCACGATCGGCGATGTTATGCCCATCGCCGCCATTTTGTTCGGTTTCCAGTTTCTGGTGATTCGCCGGCCGATTCCCAATCTGCGCCGGGTATTGATCGGCTTTGCCTATGTCATCGTCGGGCTGTCACTGTTTTTATTGG
>JBFKSL010000334.1:0-5357 GCA_041626995.1 Ketobacter sp.
ATGCCCAGGAACTTGAAGTCCCAGCGTTCATCGGTGAGTAGGTCATCCAATATCACAAAAAGGTTGTCATTGATGTCAGACCGTTTATTCAACTTGCTGGTTAAATAGCGGTTGAACACTTCAAGATGGCGCGCTTCGTCCATCACTTGCGTGCCACCAAACAGCTTGCCTTCCATCCAGCCTACGCTTTCGGTTACCTGAGCCGACGCATATAAAGCGCCCTGCTCACCATGCATAAACTGACTCAACATCCAACAGGCAATATTGTAATTCAGCTCAATCTTTTGCTTGTTCGTTAGCTTAACGGGAATTTTATCGAAAACATCTTCACCCAAAAACTCATTTGAAATAACCGGTACATTGGGATTTAAAGGGTCTACATGGGTGCTCCAATCCAAATCACGATCGGCGTTCCATTGGTTTTCCACTGCCCTCTGGTACAAGTGCCGCATCTCAGGAAAATCCATTTTATATTCGAAATCGAATGATACTGGGTGATTTGAATGCATTTGCACCCGCTTTTTGTTTTTCCCTTGCTTTAGCACCAGTCCGCGCACGGCGGACGGAGCCATAGACTTAAACACTTTGGGATTTTTCATGTGCAAAACCACAGATAGATTATCCAGGGTCTCTTCCACCCGGGCTTTAGCGGCCACTGGCATCCCCAGGAGCATTGAATCTAGTATCATGTGCCATCCTTATATTTATTGTCCAACAATCCAACATTAGTAAAGTGTGGGAAATAATCAACTTTGGCAAAACCAGCCTTAAGACTTTACCATTGCCTTGGATCACCCTTAGGAAGACAGTAATCCTTCATAATTCCGCATTTAACTCAAATACTTAATTCAGTGTAGACTCGTATATGTCCTTAAATCGACGCCAGTTTTTAGCCAGTGCTGCATCCACCTTTGCCTTATCCGCTTGTAGTGGCATTCCCTGCTTTTCATTAGAAGAAGATGAGCCAAACTACGATTATATTTTAACCGCCCAACCTCAGGACATAGAGTTGATAGAAGGTACATTAACCCCTGCCCTGTGTTTCAATGGCAACAACCCTGCTCCCACCATTCGAGCTAAACAAGGGCAAGCGGTTAGAATCCTATTTCGAAATCGGTTGAAGGAGCCAACCACCATTCACTGGCACGGTTTGCGTATCCCCATCGAAATGGATGGTGTGCCTTTCCTTTCCCAACCGCCCATTCAGCCGGGAGAAGATTTTCTATACGAGTTCACGCCACCGGATGCCGGTACTTTTTGGTATCACCCACATATGAACAGCCTGGAGCAATTGGGCAAAGGGTTAGCTGGTGCCATAATAGTGGAAGAAGCGAATGATCTTGGATTTGATGAGGAACAAGTATTTCTACTGAAAAACTGGCACTTAAATAAGGACGGTAGTTTTGCACCCTTTACCTCACCCCGTAACGCCGCCCGCATGGGTACACCAGGAAGTTGGGAAACTGTAAATGGCAAAGTAAAGCCCGTGGTGGAAGTAGCTTGCGGCAGCGTAGTGAGATTGCGGTTTTTAAATATCGACAACACGGTTATCTACAAGCTGGCGGTTGAAAACAGTCAAGCCATGGTAGTAGCGGTGGATGGAAACCCCATTGAAAAGCCCGTTCCATTGCAACAACACAAGATCGCACCAGGCATGCGATTGGATATTGCCATAGCTACGCCAAATAAACCCGGTGAAACCATTAAAGTTAAAAACGGTAAGGGGCGGTTATTGTTCGATTTAGTCACACTTAAAACCAGCGGCTCTGCTCGGCCCAACCCTAACAATGCTATTCCTGCTTTACCGCTTAACCCCATTACTATGCCGGATCTTACCCATGCAGAACAGTTGAATTTTCTGTTTGAATGGGAAGGTGCCGTTACACCAGCCTCTAAAGACGGTAAAGCTAATCCTAAGTTCTGGACGATTAATCGTCGAGCTTGGGAAGGCATGTCGGCAGACAATATTCCCGAACCGGTGGCAGATTTAAAATTAGGAAAAACCTACATTTTTAATTTACGAAATGTCACGCCCCATAGCCATCCAATTCATATGCACGGTTTTACCTGGCTGGTTTTGAACTCCAACAAGAAAAAGATTATTCCCTACCATACCGACACGGTTTTATTGGAAAAAAATGAAGTGGTGCAGGTAGCATTTGTTGCCGATAACCCTGGGCGGTGGATGTATCACTGCCATGTTATTGAACACATGAAAACCGGTTTGATGGGTTATATCAGAGTGGCGTGATTATCCCAGCGAACGGGCAATTTTGAGATAATGGAAGTGGAAAGTTTATTCTGCTTCCACTGAATATTTATCACTTCACCATAACCACTGGTTGCAATCCACTCGCCACTTTCTAATGCCACCAAACCGGCAACATCCTTTATAGGAGCGTAATCGACAAACCGCCTTTGCTGCAAATTCCAAAGCGTTACGCGATTGCCACGAGGGCAACTTATCAATGCGTGGGAACCCTGAGCATTAACCGACACGCTTGCCGTATATTGATTAAGCTGTAGCAAAACCTGTTCTGGACAAGCCAACCATTGAATGGAATCACCCCGCCTGTGAACCCCCACCAAAGGAATCAAGTCACTCTTTTCCCCTTGGTATTGCACGCCAACAACAACCTGATCCTGCTTTGATACCGATAGATGGCGAATACTCATTAACGAATGGGGTGGTAACTGTTGTTCCAATAATTTGCCTGAGTGGATATCCACATAGGACAAATTCGATTGCATGGTATTTAAGTTCAGAACATCTCGGCCTTTATCTGGATGGGTCAGCAAGCCACCGTTTGCTACCACTGCTGTCTTCTTATCGGATAACAAACTTATCTGATGTGGGCCAATACCAAAGCTGGACATTTCAGAAACCTTTGTAATGGTCTCTCCCAGTTCGTAAACCCCGATTACACCTTGCCCATGTTGAAAATCGTTTTCAGTTAAGAACAAATAACGCTGGTCATCAGACACAAAACCGTGACCATAAAAATGGCGATCAGGATGTGCGTAAATGGTTTGCTGTAATTTCCCTGAAACAGTATCAATCACATAGACTTCGGTTCCGGGGCGACGAGCAAAGAAAAAGACTTTGGCATGTTTTACTGAAGCACAGGAATCATGTACACGCTGCGGCACAGGGATTTGAAATCCTTGCTCGCCCTTATGACTAAAAGCTGATACAAAATGATTGCCTTGCTGGTCATCGCAACCACTGATTAAATTAAATTGTGCGTTTTCATTTTGAGCTTGGCCACAACCGTAGGCATTCCATAAGAAAGTGGATGCCGCTCCGTAGAAGGCGGTTTGTAAAAAGCGGCGGCGTTGCACTATCTAGTCCCCATCATTAGCGTTAAAGCCGAGAGTAATATTTAGCACCTTAGCCACGTCATTTTTAAGCAGGCTGTTTAAATCGCCAATTTGGCCATAAAGGTGTGCAACCTGTTGTTTGGTTGACTCTTGATGCACTGCTTTATTCAATGGTTTTTGAATGGCTGCTATTGCATCTTGAATTTGGGAAACCTTATCCAGCAAACGATTAGCCAGCTCTTTTTGGCTTAAAGATAATAACAGCTCCACCAAATCGTAACGCTTGGGATCAACCAAAACACCTTGAAAAGCGTTTATGTTGGTTTCGATATTAGCTAGGGAATGATTACTTCGCCAAGATTCTGAAAAGTAACCGTTAGGCTTTTTATTTCGATTTTTCAACCCCAATGGACCGCCCAACTTATCAAGCTTTATCCGTTCCATTTGGGCAAGCAAAGCACCGAACAACTGCCCCTCCATTTCGGCTTTTTGCTCCGGCTGATGAATACTCTGCACCCACTTTTCATCGTGGGATTCTATCCATGCCTGATGAATCTGCTTAGTAGTGAGAGATAAGTTCTCGCCGACTGCCTGTAAAAGCTGACACTGGCTTATGTAGTTCGGATCAAACAACAGCAATTCTAATTCACTAATGCCCTGTATTACTACGCTGGCTTCTGCAATTTTTTTCTGGGTAACTTCTTCGTTTTCGACAAGGAACTGTTGTGTTTTTCTAGCAACCAGGTTCTTTTTGTCCGGCCAAAACTGAATTTTCCAATCGTCATTATTTTCTGAAATCGGGCCAAAACGAACCCATTGTATTTGTTGCCAAGCCGCCATTGCTGAACGCCATTGATTTTGCGCTTTGTTTAAGGCACTTTGTTTTTTGTCCTGATCTGTATTGCAATACTGTTGCAACGAGCTGACCAAAATTTCTGACTCAAGCGCTAATTGGCCGTAATCCGATTGAATCCTATCAGTTACGGACAAGATCCAATTATTTTTTTCCGAAGGCTGCTCGCAACCTACCAAGCTAAATATAACGAAGAGTAGAATTGTAGAATACTTCACTGGATCAGCTACCCAATTAAAGAGATTGTAAAAAAGCGACCAGGTCATTTCGTTGCTCAGCAGTCATCTTAACCACCTTTTGTCGACTGGCCTGCGCTTCACCACCGTGCCACAAGATGGCTTCCAGCAATGTTCGGGCTCGCCCATCATGCAAATAGTGCTCACTGCCACTCACTTGCCTGGTCAAACCAATTCCCCACAACGGTGCGGTGCGCCACTCGGAACCACTGGCTTGAAATAATGCTCGATGATCCGCCAAGCCTTCACCCATATCGTGTAACAGCATATCGGTATAAGGGTAAATTGCAATCTCCGACTGTTCCGGCTGTTGATCTATTTTCGCGGTGACCATGCCGGTTCGGTGACATTGATGGCAACCCACATCGACAAACAGTTCTGCACCCCGTTGGACGTCTGGTTGATTTACATTACGCCGTTTGGGTACGGCCAAATTACGGGAATAGAAAGTCACTTTATTGAGAATATTGGCAGATAATTCTGGGTTACCGCCACTTGGTGCGTTTGCACATTGGCTTTGATGTGGCTGACAATTTTCCTGGCTAAACAACTCGGAGGTAATGCCTAAATCCCCTAAAAAAGCGGCTGCATTTTGTTGCTTTAGGCTCGGTTGCTCCGCTTTCCATCCAAAGCGGCCTATTCTCATGGTTTGACTTTCAACATCGTAAACGAGGTTTATACGACCTGAGATGCCATCGTTGTTTTCGTCGTTGGGATCTGCAAAACTTTGCAAGGTGTTATCAGGAATAGCTTCCAATAGCCCCAGGCCAATCATGGGTGGAGCCAGTCGTAATGATAATTTTGCTCGTTCATGTAACGGGCCGTACTTCAAACCCTGCAATACAACATTAGGCTTTACCAACTCAACGGATTCACCATCGGCCAGGATGACTTGATGACTTTCGTATTCTATGGTGACTTTGGCCTCAGGCTTAACGCCCGGTATG
>JBFKSL010000335.1:0-5344 GCA_041626995.1 Ketobacter sp.
CACCAGACATAATGTCTTCAGTCACTTTAACGCTCACAAGCAAGCAGCCTACTCGTGAAGATATTTTTGCTCGATCCCCACCGGCCAGCCCTCTTGCTTCCGCATCTTTCGGATGCATAAACAACGCACATCGATCTGCACCTTTAATCAGTCGTTTACTGTTATGCATCCATGAGTTATTTGTACGCAGGTCTCGGCGACCGATTAACAATAAGGATTCTTTTTCTTGAAATAAGAGGAAATGGCGCTGCAGCCGCTTAAAATCCTCCAGCATTGGCTCAGGCAGCAGACATATTCTCTTTCCTTTCGTATATAAGTGCTCGGGGAATCGGGGTTGAAGTGGGCCAAGATCCAGACCATGCTCATATTCTGCAAGCTTCTTTAGCGTTAAGCCTTCTTCATGATGAATTGTTTCCTCACCTTGATATTCATCATAGCCTTTACCATAAGGCCCATTACGTAAAGCAAAGTCCAACACCTGAACAGGTGTAGCTTCAGGCCCTTTTTGAACTATTCCTTTTAATTCAGCCAAGCGCTGAGTTAAGCCCTGCATAATATCCCAATCGCTTAACTCACCCTGCTGATGATCGAAAAGTGGAGGCGAGAATCGCGCCACATTGCGCACGGCTAGCAAATTAAACACCAGATCGAACTGCTCGTGCTCCAGCGGCCCTGTTGGCGGCAAAATAATATCTGCATGGCACGAGGTTTCATTGAGATAAAAGTCCACCGACACCATAAACTCTAACTGCTCGAGTGCTTGATTTAATTGTCCTCCGTTAGGAGTGGATAAGGCTGGATTACCAGCCATGCAAATTAGCGCCTTTATCTGACCTTCACCGGGGGTTAGAATTTCTTCTGCCATTGCGGACACTGGAAATTCCCGATTGAATTCCGGCAAACCGCGCACCCGGGTATGATAGGCTCCATAGCTACCTGCTGTGTTCGGCTTTAACGCCACATCCATAGCAGGAGTGGTAAACATCATGCCGCCGCGACGATCCAGATTTCCCGTTAGTATATTCAAAATATTTATCAACCAGTGGTTGAGCGCACCAAAAATTTGCGTTGACACACCCATTCGACCATAGCAAATAGCGCGCTCGGCGGAACAAAACTCTTCCGTGATGCGCACAATTTCTTGCTCAGCTATCCCACATTGCTCTGCTATTTTCGTCATCGAAAACGAACCAAAAACGCCTAACAATTCATCCCAATGATCCACCATATCTTTGAGTCGACCCGGCTTGTAAAGCCTGTTAGCAATAACATGCTGAATCATGCCAACCAAAAACAAGGCGTCGGTTCCCGGGCGGATAAAGTGATGCTCAGATGCATAGAGAGCCGATTCATTTTTTCTCGGGTCAATCAATACCCATTTACCACCTCGATTCTTGATACTTTCAAGGCGCTTAAGAACATCCCCTGACGTCATTAAACTTCCGTTAGATGCGGCAGGATTGGCACCAAGCATCAGCATATAATCTGTGTGATCTATATCTGGAATGGTGAAAGCGTTAGCTAAGCCAAACATTAAATAGGATGTCAGTTGATGGGGCATCTGATCCAACGAAGCAGCTGTAAACAGATTACGAGAACCTAACACTTTTCGAAACTTTCCCGTTGCCAGCATCAACCCCAAGTTATGGGATGTAGGATTTCCCCAATAACCGGCAACGGCATCGTTGCCATACTTTTCTTGAATATCAGCAAGCTTCTTTGCGGTGATATCCAAAGCTTCATCCCAAGACAATTCAAACCACTGCCCATCAATCTTTTGCATGGGCTTTTTTAATCGATCAGGATCGTTGTGCAAATCCTGTAACGCATATCCCTTCGGACAAATATGCCCTTCACTATGTTGGTCTTCCGGGTCACCTGCAATGGATATTATCTTTTCATCTTGGTACTCAATTTTAATTCCACACATAGCTTCACACAGTGTGCAGCTTCGATAGTGTGTTTTTAGCGGCTGCTGTTGGAGCTTCAGGCTATTTTGTTGCTTAGCGCGCTTTTGCTGATGAATTATTTCCAGCATGCGTGCTATATCAGTTTCTTTAGTTCGAGGTCGGCCGTCGAGTTTTCCCTGCGCCTTTTCATATTCATCTAGTAACAACCAATCATCGAAATCAACATAATTAACATTTCGATCCGTCAGCAAGGGCACAATATCCATCATGGATTCAAACGATTGATTACGGAAATCATTTGCTAGTTGAGCGACTGTGTCGTTTGCACATTGTTTATTGCTACCTATAACGCCACTTGCTCCACGCTTAATCCAGCCAGCCACGTAATGTTTAACTTCATTTGAGCCAGTCATTATCCGAGCTTCGTTATTTTCAATAACTCCCTTCTCATTATTAAAGGGCAGCCCGGCAATAGGCTCTCCTTTATAGCCAGTGGCACTGATAATCAAACCGACAGAAAATTGTGAAGTATCGCCGGAACTAGTGGCATGAACCTTTCCATCACTAGACTCCCGTAGAGCATTCCGCTCAATCAGCAACGTTTTACTATGATCAGACTCTTCGATTTTCACAGGGGAACCACAAAACACAAATCGTATTCGCTTTGTATTGGGATTGGTATTCTTCTGCCTCTCTGCCAGTGCGGTTAACAATGCTATATTCTGTTTAGCCTCATTATTTTCTGGCAGCTCCAATTGCTTTTTTTGCTGATCCGTCAGAACCAAATCATTGGCGTTTACTAACACATCCAAATTTGGAATCGCCATTAACTGTTCCAGCTCTTTCGGGGTGAAGGCAGCTTGCATTGGTCCTCTTCTTGCGAACAAGCAGACCTCTGTAACAGCGCTATCACGAAGTGCCAGCAGCGCATGGTTCGCCATATCCGTTTTCTTTAACTCATGGTGAGGAAGAATTAAAATTCGAGCGATATCCAGCGCCACATTCCCCACTCCAATCACTGCTGCACGCTCGTGGGACAAATCAGGCTGTAAATTTTGATGGTGTGGATGGCCGTTATACCAACCCACAAAATCGGCAGCACCAAAAACATTGTCTAGATCGCCACCGCAGATATTCAGCTTGTTACTTTGAGAACCACCAGTAGCATAAATTACACCATGATAATATTGCTGCAATTCCTGCCAGGACAGATCAGAGCCCACATGTACATTGCCAAAAAAACGTACTTGAGCAGAGCGAGCGATTCGCTCAAACCCTGCAGTAACCGATTTAATTTTGGGGTGATCCGGTGCAACACCATAACGCACCAATCCATATGGGGTTGGCAAACGGTCAAAGATATCCACTCGCGCTTTAGGGAACTGCCGCAACAGTGCTTCTGCACTATAAAACCCTGAAGGGCCAGACCCAACCACTGCAAAATGGCCGTTTTGACCCGCCTTATCACCTTCTTTATTGGCGAGCTTTTCAGAATGAATGCTTTCAGTGATTTTCGGGTAAATAGTCGCCTTTTCTGCATTAAGGTCTATAAAATGTAATTGGTCCTTAGGTACTGCTGAAGAGGAGTAGATAGCTTGTTCAGGGCAAGCAGACACACAAGCATTGCAATCGATACAGGCTTGAGGGTCAATTACCAACATTTCCTCCCCTTCACGAAATGCTTCTACCGGGCACACATCCACACAGCTCGTATGCTTGTTTCCAATACATGCCTGAGTAACCACATAGGCCATCGCTCTTCCCCTTTCGCCAAAATCAAACTTTTGATTGAAGAACAATGCTAAGAAAACCACACAGAAAAGTATTGACGGCTTTTCCTGTTATTGACATTTTGTGCCAAACCCTTAACAATAACCGCCATGATCACCCCACCCTCAATCCCCAGCAGCTTTGCTGAAACCCTTCTGCGCTATATGGATGAAAAAGCGCTGACTGCTGAAGAACTACGAAAGCGACTCACTCAGCTATCCGAACAACATCGGATCAACCAACAAACCTTTACAGAACTTCTATTAAGCCTGTCCCAGATAGACCCTACCCCAGCCTTAGGCATTTATGTTGGCCGTATGGCTAGGCCGGAAGATTTTGGTTTAGTGGGATACTTACTTACCGCCTGTTCAACCTTGGGTCAGGCTTTAACTCGATATGGGCGTTTTCAACCTTTAGTGCTAAGCACTCTAAACACCAACGTAGAAAAATACCGGGATATAGTCTCTCATCAATGGGATTTGGGCGAGGTGGAAGAAACAATTTCTGCGGAATTTAGCGTCTCCGTTTTTATTACGCTTTACCAGACGCTCATTGGTAAAGCCATTGCCCCCGAGATGGTTGCGTTTCCATTTGCAAAACCCAAACACTACAAGATGTATTCGGCCATACTGGGCTGCCCGGTTTATTTCGATGCAAATAAACTTCAAGTAGATATCCCTGCTAAGTTAATGTTAATGACCATCTCCAGCAGCGACCCTTTTTTACGGCGCGTTTTTCTCCAGCAAGCAGAAAGCATGCTGACGTTAGCACAAGAAAATTATAAAGATTCAGATCTCTTTGTTTCGCAGCTGCAAGAATATATTTTAGAAGCTATTCAAGATGGTGACACTCGAGCAGTTACCGTTGCATCTCGCATGAATTATTCTTTAAGAACTTTTTACCGAATGCTTAGCCAAAGAGACTTAAATTATCGAAATGTTTTAGCCCACATGCGCAAACGCCTGGCAAAGAAATATCTAGCAGACCCAAGATTAACGCCAACAGATGTCGCCCTTTTACTTGGTTATTCAGAGCAAAGTGCCTTCAATCGTGCATTTAAAGACTGGACAGGGATAACACCTGGCGCTTTTCGCCAACGAATGCTCAAACACTGAGAAAAACCAAGCCCAATTAAATGTTGAGCACAGATACTTACCAACTGACTTCCTGACCTCTCTCTACAACCAAACCTGAGCTTACAATATTTGTGATCACATGAACGTCACTTAAGGGCAATTCAAAGCACTCAGCCAAAGCTTGTGCCAGCCCCGTTTGAATAGCCGATATTTTGTTAGAGGGCCACATCGACGGTAAGTACAAGCTCGCCATAACGGCGTATGCATTTCCAAATTGTTGTTCGCAGCTAATAATATTGAGTGTCATATGCTCACTGGATATTCCAGACTCTCTGGACCAAACCTCAATCAGATCAGCCGACCCTAATTTACAACTTTGAGTGACAACGCAGTTGGCTATGGGCATTAAAACCTCTCTATGCTTATTAGCGTTTTTAACTAAGTTCTTGCAACTTTCTGTTTATTTCAGTTGAAATAAACTTTTCTAACTCACTGCCTTCAACAGCCAACTCTTGATAATAATTTTCTTCATCGGTATAGAACCAACCTGGCTGAAGTGCGTAACCTTCTTCCGCATGCTCAGCAACC
>JBFKSL010000336.1:0-5315 GCA_041626995.1 Ketobacter sp.
CGATTTGGGCCTGGATTTAGGCGTTTACGGCGCTCCAGAAACTTATCTGATTGATAGCGAAGGCGTGATCCGCTATCGCCATGTGGGTGTAGTGACGCCACAAAACTGGCGCGAGTTGCTATGGCCAAAATGGCAGGCAATGGGCGGCACCCATAACGGTGACTAAGAGGGTAGACATGAAATCACTTTTTCAAGGATTGTTGGGATCGTTGCTATTGGTTTTGTCTGGCCTGAGCTACGCCACTATCGACGCCTATGAATTTCAAAATTTGGAAGAAGAGCAGCGCTTCCGTGTACTTGTAGACGAGTTACGCTGCCCAAAATGTCAGAATCAAAATATCGCTGATTCCAATGCGGGTTTGGCAAAAGACATTAAAGACCGAGTTCACAAACTGATCCAAGAAGGCAAAACCAATCAGGAAATTACCAACTACATGGTGGATCGCTATGGGGATTTTGTTACCTACCGTCCTCCAGTGCGGCCTTCCACCTGGTTCTTATGGTTTGGGCCTTTGTTTATTGCGATTTTAGTGGCCATTTTTCTTTTGATCCGAAAACTTACTTCCAAACAACCTAAACCCGCTCAAGTATCGGAAGAGCAGCATAAGAAGGTGGAAGATTTGTTGAAGAAGCTGGATCAGAATGGTGAATAGTACTTGGGAATAGGCAACCTATTAGCGGCCAGACCTCCCAATAAAACTCTTGAGGATATTCTTCTATGACCCTACTTTGGGCAATCCTAGCTGGCATGACATTGGTCGGAGCCGCAATTTTAATCGTTCCTGTGCTACGGCACCAAAGCAAAGCCGATGTATCAGGTGAGCTGGTTAATTCCCTGGTATTCAAAGACCGCCTAAAAGAACTGGATGCTGAACGAGAAGGCCAGTTCATTACTGAAGAGCAATACCAACAGCTAAAACAAGAACTCGAACTCACCCTGCTTAAAGACGTTCAAGACAGCCAACCTGACCTAACCGCCAAATCCAGCGCAGGGAAGTGGGTGGCTTGGATTCTGATCATCATAGTGCCTATTGCCGGTGGCATCATCTATTTGAGTGAAGGCTATCGCCCCGAGCTAAGCGAATGGTTTCAACAGCAAGAAAAAATGCAGCGGGTTATGCCTTTAATGATGTCGGGTAATTTCGAGGCCGCTGAAAAAGAAGGGGTCAACATTGGCGACTTTATCCGTAATATCCAAATACACTTGCAGCAAAATCCTGACGATGCTCAAAGCTGGTATTTGTTAGGCGTCAGCTATCTGCAAGTGGAAGTGGCAAAACAGAGTGAACTGGCATTTAGCCGGGCGCTCAATATTGAACCTGACAATATTGATTACCTAATGGGGCACACCCAAGCCTCTTTAGCTATGAATAATGGCCAACTAACCCCCAAAATACATCAAACTTTGCTACAAGTTATCCAGCAACAACCCCAAAACCCGAAACCCTATATGACCTGGGGAATGGCTCTATTTCAACAACGTGATTTTCAGGGGGCAATCAATATTTGGCAGCAGTATCTGCAAAGACCGGATGCAGACCAGCGAGCTGTGAAATTGTTGCAGCGCAGTATTGATGTGGCCAAGGCAGGATTGGAACAGCCAGCGCAAGCAGATCAAACTGGGCAAGCTCTGCACCAACAAAAGCCGGAGTTATCTGTAACGGTTAAGGTTTCTGATACCATAAAAACACAATTATCCCCTACGGATACGTTATTTGTTTACGCCAAAGCCACCAATGGCCCACCCATGCCGTTAGCCGTGGTGCGTCAAACCGTTGCCCAGTGGCCTGTCACTGCGCAGTTAAATGATTCCACTGCTATGACACCGGATATGGCCTTGTCCAAGTTCGAAAAAGTGGTAGTACAAGCGCGAATTTCCCCAAGCGGCAATGCCATTCCACAAAGTGGTGACTGGATCGGTCCAACAAAAGTGATTAGCTTAAAGCCAGGACAGCAAGCGGTAGAATTGGAAATAAACAGCGCCATGCCTTAACGGTTGTGAATTGGTTGGCAAGCAATGCTTGAAGTTGTCTAAAATACAGGCGGATCTTATAAAAACAAACCGGTTTTGGTAGAAGAGTGCAGCTACACTGTAAGAATCAGTAGTGCAATCAAAGGCGGCTAAATATGGATATGGCGGATTCGCTGCAAAGGTTTTTACAGGAAGAAAACCTGGCGTACCAATCGCACCCTCATATATATGAAACCAGCTTATCCAAGTTGTGTGAAGAAATGGGAATTGATCAGCAACAAGTGGCGGTTCCCATTGTGTTGCGAAGTAAGCGACAAGCCTTTCTTATGGCAGTTGTTCCCCTTTCCCATAATTTAGACAGGTCTCGGTTAAAAGCACTATTGCGACGGGAATTTTGTTACCTGGATGCATCCGAAATCGCCACTTGGTTTTTGGATTGTGAGCCCGGAGCAGAGCCTCCTGTTGCACAGCCTTACAACTTACCCTGTATTGTTGATCGCAGTTTGTTAATGCAGCCCAGAATCTTTATGCGGCCTGGTAGCCATCGGCAACTGATTAGTTTTGATCAGGAAGCCATAAAAGTGATTTATCAGAACTTTCCCAAAGCGGTTATTTCTAACGACAGCGCCAGTGAAGGGCTGCTTTTGGCAAAGTCGCTCAATACGGATATTACAACACCGCGTTCCATTAATGATGTGTATAACGAACTGGATAAATTGCGGCGTATTCCAGCTATGCCGGCGTTGGCCTTTAAGCTAATTGAGCAGATTAATGACCCAGATATTAATGCAACCCAATTGGCCGAAACCATCGAATTAGACCCAAGCGTATCGGCGCAAGTATTGCGTTATGCATCTTCGCCTTATTTTGGCTATCGGGGTCGTTTGGACTCGATTCAAGAAGCGATTACTCGGGTGCTAGGCTTTGAATTAGTGAGTCAGATTGCGTTTGGCATTGCTTCCAGCAAAGTATTTCAAGTGCAATTGGATGGCCCTATCGGGTTAAAGTCTTATTGGAAGCATGCGCTGTATAGTGCGGTGGTGGCGCAAAGTTTGGCCCGTCAAATTGATGACTCCGAGTTACTGAATCCTTCGCGTGCGTATTTATGTGGGCTATTACATAACATGGGTGTTCTATTGATGGGGCATTTGTTTCCATCGGAATTCATGTTGCTCAATCGAATGTTAGAAAAGCGCCCAACCACTGCGCTGCATGATCTTGAACAGGAATTAATAGGTCTTGGTGATGCGCAGAAGCTGTTTAACATTGGCCACGAACATGTAGGAGGTTACCTACTGGAGAAGTGGCGGTTACCAGACGACGTGGTGGCCAGTGCCTATTATCATCACGACGAGACCTACCAAGGAAAGTCGAAACATTACGTGCGTTTAATTCAGATCACCAATCGCTTGTTGATGGAGAGGGGGATCGGCGATATGGGGCAATCTCAGATCCTGGATGATGATTTTGGCAAAGAGCTGATTTCCATTAGCAGCGCTGAAGCAGTCGTTAGCAATGTTATGGAGATGTGTGCAGAAATAGACAACCTAGCTGATTATATGGCAGCATAAAGGTGTTTGTTATTTGCGATAGCCCTGATTTTGCCACATAAAACCCGTTTAATAATCATAAAAAACAAAGAGTTATGGAGGTCGAGCATACAGGCTTGTCACCTGCGGCTTTCATGTGTATGTTTGGCCATTCTTTTTAGGCAGTACCATCAGTACAGTGTTGCCTCAACAGTGACAGCAACATGCAGGCCCTAGAGCGTTTAGAATTTATAAAATCCAGCCTACATTAATCCAAATGCGTGTATAGATTGTTGCAATTTTTTGCCAAAGTAGGCGTTGTGAAAGTTTTTCTGAGCCAGCTTTTTTATTCAAAATAAAGGCATGGCAGCAGCCCAAGAAATATTCAAACTACAAGTTATTTTCAAACTAAATGGAGTCACTCTCGATGCGAATCATATTATTAGGTGCCCCTGGTGCGGGAAAAGGAACACAGGCGCAATACATAACCGAAACCTATGGCATTCCCCAAATTTCTACGGGCGACATGTTACGTGCGGCGGTAAAAGCGGGCACCCCCTTGGGCTTGGAAGCAAAAAAAGTCATGGATGCGGGTCAATTGGTTTCCGATGACATTATTATCGGCTTAGTAAAAGAGCGTATTCAGGAAGCGGATTGTGCAAACGGTTTTTTGTTTGACGGCTTTCCCCGAACCATTCCCCAAGCAGAAGCATTAATAAAAGAAGGCGTCGAAATTGACTACGTATTGGAAATTGCCGTAGCCGATGAAGAGATCGTGAAGCGTTTGAGCGGTCGACGAGTGCATCCTGGTTCTGGAAGGGTATATCACGTTGTTTATAACCCACCAAAAACTGAAGGAAAGGACGATGTAACCGGTGAAGATCTGGTTCAGCGCGATGACGATAAAGAAGAAACCGTTCGTAAGCGCTTAGAAGTTTACCATGATCAAACCGCTCCACTTGTAGACTTCTATCAAAAGCTTTCTACTGAAGGTGCGGCCGATACCAAATACGGTCGAGTGGAAGGGGTTGGTTCGGTTGAAGACATTACTGCAGAAGTAATTAAAACATTAAAGTCTTAACGGACTGAAGATTGAAAAAAGGCGCCTCGGCGCCTTTTTTTTTGTCCAAATTTGGATTTAAAAACCGGTCTGCTTATGTCATTGGATTGTTACCGGTATAAAAACGGGGCTGGATTTATCTGTATTTGATTCCAATTACTCTCTCTGCATGTAACTCATAACCCTGGCTTTCGGTTTTATTAAAATTTGTGGGGCGCGCAGCGTGCAGGAGAGGATTTTATTGAACAGAGTAGAAATTAATAAAAATTGATAAGAAAAAACCAAAAAATGGAAAAAAATGGACGAAAAATTAAAAAAAAGGGGCTTTGAAGCTGGAAATAAATTAATTATTAAATATTATTGCCATGTGTATGTATCACATGCATTTTTTTTGTGCTACTTTTTCTTTAAGCACATTTTTATTAAGTAGCAAATGTGTTTGCCTAAAAGTTGCCATAGCTGAGGAGACAGAAACATGGCGAGAGCAAAAAAAGCGGCTGCAAAAAAACGCCCAGCGCGTAAAGCAGCTCCTAAGAAAACAACAACTGTACATCAAATCCTAGCAAAAGCGGATGCAGCCCTGGCGAAATCTCAAGGTGAAGCAAACGATGCAGCCAAAAAGGTTGCTGCTGCTAAGAAGGAAGCACAGGCTAAAGCTAACGCGGCTAAAAAAGCAGGCACCAAAGCAGCTAAACGCTCTGCGGAATCTGCCAAAAAAGTCGTTGCTAAAGCAAATGAACAGGCAAAAGCGAAG
>JBFKSL010000337.1:0-5308 GCA_041626995.1 Ketobacter sp.
CATACAAAGCCGCGCCGTAATGATCCGCCATTTGCTTGGCACGTTTTAATACTTGACGATTCAACGGCTCACCAGAATCACCCGGAGCGTACACATCCACTGCCGCCAGGATGGTTTTGGGCTTGGCCTTATCGCGAATACTCAGCACCGGGCAAGGACATTTGCGAAACACATGCTTGGTGGTGCTGCCCATAAAGCGCTTATTACTATCATTACGATGCACCGCATCCAGAATCAGCAGATCGTAATCATCCTTTTGCACCTTCTTGATAATTTCGGTAAAGGGAATACCCATTGCCACTTCAGAATCCACGCTGGCATAGGTGTTTTTCAATTTCTGCTCCAGCTCAGCTAATGCCGCCGCCTGCTTGGCTTGCATAGACTCCATTAACTCATCCACGGGCTTGGTGGTAAGAAACCCTTCGTAGGATTTTTCAATCTCTTCGGTCACGCCAAACAAGGTTAACTGGGCGTTATGCTCCTGAGCAAAATTTACCGCAAATTGAATGGTGGCTTCGTGAGGATTTCGATATGGAACCGCCAATAGAATTTTTTTATAACCCATAACGCTCTCCTGTAGCAGGGTTGCCGTAGTCCTACCAAAATAGTAGGGCATAATAGGCCGTTAGTCGATCCTAGGCTGCCGCGTGGCGGCACTGTTTTAGTGTGGCGGAATCATGCACTTCAAATTGAGTTTCGTCGCACCAATACACCATATATAGATCCTGTTGCCGGTTTAAATGGTGGTAGTACCGATCAATGGAAGATCGACAGGCGTAATAACAGCCTTCCGAAAGTATGTCTGTTTCGCCATCCAGAAAAATGCGTTGTACTTGATACTTCTGCCAATCCCCAACCTTTTCATTATCTACCTTAATTAGGTGACAGGTGAATAAAGCTTCCACAGCCATGGCAGGTCTCCCCTTTTAAGTCATTCTGTTATTGTTTCTACAGACGTGACGAGGAATCAGAAAGTCACAAGGTAAATCAAACCAATGAAAAGAAAAATGATTTATGTCACTTTGGAATGCTGCTTCAGTTTTTCCAGTGCGCGCTGATAGCGCATTTTTACCGCACTCAGCTTCATATCAACAATTGTGGCAATGTCTTTGAACTCCAGTTCCGCCACCGCTCGAAACACCACGATGGAGCGATCTTCCTCATTAAGCTGGCTTACCCAGTTGTCCACTTGCTTGGCCATTAAATCGGCTTCTGCCTGCCCCCCTTCGGCCAGGATATAGTGTTCAGGAACGTTATCTAGACTCTCTTCGTCTTTCCGCTTACGTAGCAATGTCATGGATTCGTTATAGGCAATACGATAGAGCCAGGTTTTAAAGCTGGAATCACCTTTGAATTTAGGCAAACCATGGAACACCCGCAACATCACCTCATGCACGACTTCTTCTGCATCATGAATCGAACCCAAATAGCGGTTACAGGTGCGCATCAGGGCATCCTGATAACGCCGCATCAACACCTCGTAGGCCAGGGTTACATGAGGCAGTTGTTTACGGGCGATAAGCACCAGCTCGTCGTCTTGTAACTGCTTCAGACGAGCACGGGCATTTGGCTTTGGCGGCCTGGTATTCATCGACGAATTGTAAAGGCGCGTTAGCGCTTATTCGTCGTCAGACCAGGATTGGAACTTGAAGCTTTTATTTAAAAGTTGTTGATTGGGAACTGACAGACATTCACCGGCGCTGTTTTCCAACACCGTATTCACAGTGCCCACAGAAACCACCACGCCTTTAAAGTCGCCAATTACCACCTCATCCCCAGCCTGCAACTGCTCACGTACATAGACACCGGAAATAATATTATTGGAAACCGTACGCGTGCCCAAACCTAAGGAAATAGCCGCTGCCACTCCCATGCTGCCCAATACAATGGCGAACATGATATTGAGCATCTGGGTTTCAATTTCCAATTGACCCACGGCTAAGGAGAAGGTGGTCACGAATATGATAACTTGAGCCAGGCGCGCCACTGAAGAGCCATATTCCAGACCCATTTTGTTGACTGCGGTCTGGATGCTTTGCTTCACCACGTGGGCAATAAACATGCCCACCACAATCACAAACAGAGCACCGATGATCTTAGGCAGATAGAGAACAAAGTCATCCAGAATGGAGGTGATACGATCCAACCCCAAGGTTTCTGCGGCAGAGAGCAGCACAATCAACATAATGAAAAAATAGATGAACTTGGCCAGTAACTCCGCTGGGGTTTTATCCACCCCGGTTTTCTGCATGGCCTCGGTTAAGCCAATGCGCTCGCACAGGCCATTAATACCCAACCTGGAAAGTAATTTTGCAGCCCCACGGGCCAGCAATTTGGCCACAAAAATACCCACCACCAAAATAACAATGGTAGCCACCAAGTTTGGTAAAAACGCCGCAATCTTATTCCAAAAACTTGCGGTAGAGTCCACTATATTTTGCGTCCATTGTTCCAGATCCATCCGTTATTCCCCCTGTTGATGGTTTGGTTTATTTTGAAGTGTTTTTTTCACATAGGCTTGGTGCATAGAAGCGCCGAACCCGGCAAACAATAACCAGATCCAACTTACGAAAAACCCCAGAACATCCCGCGTAGCGGTATGGCGCTTAGCTTGAGCCAATACCCGATTTAATGACTGGTCAGGATCATAAGGCGGTGCCTGGCCTGCCAGTATTTGTTTAAGTTGATCCGATTCATCCGTGGGTTTTTCGTTCATATTCAGCACCTGATTTTAGGTTTGGCAAGAGTGTACCACAGCGTGCAGCCATGCCATCCAGGGGTTCATAAGCACAGCCTTTGCCTGTACGCTATGATTTAGACGGAGAACCATGTTAAAACGTCACAAAATCCATTAAAAAACGGAAGCCATTGGCATTTCATGGAAAATTTTATCTGCTCCTGCCTGTTTCGCTGTCTGGTCCTGAGTTTCAGCCTGGTCTTCTGCCCACTATTAATGGCAGATGAGCAATGTGCACGGCTTGAGGAGAACATTAGCAGCCAACAGCTCCAGCTTACTAAACTGAAACATCAGAATGATCAACTCAACCAACTGCTCACCGGCCAGTTGCAGGATGACTTCGATATCAACCGGGCCATCGGCTTTGAATTAGACCAGCAATATGTGGCCAGCTCCACCTTAGAGAAACTGCAATTCGAACTGAACGCATTACCCGATGAAGTAACCACCCCGCAACGGTTTAAACACTGCCCCAAGGCCAGCGATTGGCTAAACAAGGAAAAACAAATTATTTCCTACCAGAAAGTTATTCTGCAGGGGCAGATTCGCCTGTTACAGCATCTGTTGCCAGTACGTCGAGCCCTGGCACGGGAGTCTAATCGTTGGCAGCGGCTGTATAACCTGCAAAAGGAAGTAAAAAGCTGGGCCGAAGACTATCCAGACAATAGCGCAGCCTGGCAACTGGTGGACGATATCGACCAGTGGATAACAAACTGGCGCGACTCTGTGCACATTTGGCTTAGCCAAATTCAGGACATGGATACCACTATTGAGAACGAAAGCGGTACCTGGGTGGAAGCCATGTTAATCGAAGGCCCTATCGATGCTATTCAGTGGCAAAACCCAAGGTTAACCACTATTCCCAGCTATCATGACAACATGTTGGCCTGGCAGGTAGAGCTGGAAAAAGCGCACCTATCGTTGATCCGGGTTAGTCAACGTTGGTACAACTACAAAATTTGGCAGCAGGGATGGTGGATGTTTGCCAAGGCCTTATCGAAGCCGGATAGCTTCACCCATCAACTCACGGCGGAAGTCTTAGGCGCGCCATTAAATTTTGCAGACTACAGCGCCCGCCCCTTTATCCACGCCTATCGACATGCCATTAAACAAGATAAGCGCGGAGAACTACTATCGAACTGGTTCTTACAAGCGCTAGCACTGATCGCACTGATGTCAGCCTTGCTAAAATTGGCAACGGAATCGCCACGTTACGTGGCCAAATTGCAGCACAAAGTTTTTACCTGGTTTCAACACCGTTCTACCATTCAATTTAGCAGTAGCGTGTTATGGCTAATCAAGCCCAATGCGCCCTGGCTACTGGTGCTGGCCAGCACTCAATTGATCGCCCACCTGATTCCCGACAGTTGGTTTATTCTAAAGACCATTTCGCCACTGGGAATGCTGTATTCAGTGTTTAGGGCAGTTCGCGTCATTATGGAATGGCTGTTGTCGCGCACCTACACTCGCTCCTCGCAATTTGTTTCGAACCTAACCGCCCAGAACCAAGTAAGGGACATCCATAAGGTTGCCTGGATTTTGGTGCTAAGCGCTCTTTCCTGGTTTTTGGTTCGAGGTACTGGCGGTGGCTACCTATTATTCCTGGTTACCATTGCGGTAGTTATCATCACCTGGTGGGCCATGCTGTGGTTATTGCTGCGCTATAAAGAAGCAGTAGCGCAGTTTTTACTTTACTGTGTTGGCAGACATAAAAACCGCGACAAAGCTGCCAGTGAGCACTTTCGGGTGTGGTTTATTCTGTTATGGCCTTTATTGTTCGCTCTGGGCCACATGGAGGATTTGGTTCGTCACCTGCATCAAAAATTACTGATGTTTGATACCTACCGCATGTTCGCCATTAAATTACTGCGCATGAGAATGGCCGCTGAAGCCAAGGAAGACGATCCAGAAACCGATGGCAGCGATGCACCAGACGAGAGCTATAGCGACTGGATGCTACGCAATACAGGAAAAACGCGCCTTAAACCTGAAAAAGTGGACAAGGTCATTGAGCAAATAAAACAATGGCAACAGGAAAAATCCAGCGAAAATATTCAACTTATCATTGGAGAGCAAGGCAGCGGTAAAAGCACATTCATTGAATATTTAAGAGAATGCTGGACGGACAACCCAGTACGCATTCTGGATATCCCAGCCAAAACGACGCAGCCAGAAGCCGTACACGAGCTCATCGCGAGACACTTTTCCTTAGCAGAGCACAATGCTGTGGCTGACCTGGTAAAGAAAGATTCTGAGATGGAAGCGGAAGTGGTGATCGTCGATAACGCACACAATCTTTTCCTTTCTGAAGTGGGCCAGCTTGGGGGCTTTCGCACACTAAACCAGTTTCTGAATGCTCGGCTCACCAATATATATTGGATCGTGGTTATGCACGCACCGAGCTGGTATTACCTAAGTCGCGTGTACGAGCGGGAACTGAACTTCAACAATATCTTTGTTATGCCACGCTGGTCCCCTGCGGATATTCGTAGGCTTGTGCTTTCTCGCCACCAAGGCAGCAGACGACGCCTAAAATATAACGAGATGCTATTGTCAGCCTCGGCGGGCAGC
>JBFKSL010000338.1:0-5304 GCA_041626995.1 Ketobacter sp.
AAGTAGGCCGAGAACGTGAACAGTGGCCCCGGTACGGCTTGGGCCGCGCCGTAGCCTGCAATGAATGCATCATTACTGACCCAGCCCGTTGGCACTACTTCCGCTTGAATGAGGGGCAATACTACATGACCGCCACCGAATACCAAGGCGCCGGAGCGGTAAAAGCCATCAACCAGTTTTAGCCAATAGGGGCCGCTGTGGGCCAGTGCTGGAAGGGCGATAAGCAGGGCGAAAAATAATAGCAGGCATATTGCGCCCATGGTGCCAGTGAGGGGAACATGCAGTTGGCTGTTGGGTATGTTGGTGCTGGACGATAGCCATAACCAGCCAATCAACCCACCGGTCAAGATCACGGCCACTTGCCCAAATACAGAAGGAAAAACCATGAGAAAGGTCGCAGCAATCACCGCGATGGTGGCGCGGTTACGATCGGGGCACAGGGTTTTTCCCATACCCCATATGGCTTGCGCCACCACCGCAACAGCCACGACTTTTAGGCCATGAATCCAGCTCCCGTTGCTATCCGTTTGCTGCATGAATAGGGCAAAGGCCACCATGGCGATGGCGGAGGGCAAGGTGAATCCCAACCAGGATGCGAGGGCGCCTAGTGCTCCGCCACGCATCAATCCTACGGCAATACCCACTTGGCTGCTGGCGGGGCCGGGCAGAAATTGGCAGAGGGCGACTAGGTCGCTGTAGTTGTGGTCGTCTAGCCATTTGCGTTTTTCCACGAACTCTTCTCGGAAATAACCAAGGTGGGCGATGGGGCCGCCGAAGCTGGTGAGCCCCAGGCGTAGGAATATTAGAAATATTTCCAGCAGGGAGGAGGTTGGAGATTGTTGGGTGTTTTGGTCGTGGGTCATGATGTGAAGGTTATCATGGTTTTGTGACGAGTGTTGAGAGAGGAGGCTGAGCTTGGAAGGGTCATAAAGAGTCTAAGCTATCCTTAGACTCTTTTCGTCACTTTTCTAAGTGCTAGCGTGTATCGATGATTTAAGAAATTCATTTCACCACAAAATCAATATTATCAATCAGCCGCGCTTTACCCATTTGCGCAGCAGCAAGAATCACTAATTCTTTATCTTCTGTAGAAGCGGGTTCTAAATTATCGGCCCGACAAACGGAAAAATATTCCGGTTTAAAACCCGCTTGTGCCAATTTTTCCTGAGCGCTCTTTGCAAGCCCAGCAAAGTCTGTATTGCCTGATTGAATCGCTTGTTTGGCTTCCTGCAAGCATTGATACAGTGTTGCGCCACGGGCTTTTTCGTCTTCTGATAAATAACCGTTGCGGGAGCTCATGGCCAAGCCGTTGTCTTCACGAACAGTATCCACGCCGATGATTTCAATGCCAAAACACAACGCGGTGGTCATGCGGCGGATTACCGCTAATTGCTGAAAATCTTTTTTTCCAAACAGAGCTACATCGGGTTTTACGATATTGAATAATTTGGTTACTACGGTAGACACACCATCAAAATGGCCGGGGCGTGCAGCGCCGCAATGACGATGAGTGATTTCTGTGACCACCACTTTAGCCCATTTGTCCTGGTCGCCGGGGTACATTTCATCAACTGCTGGGGCAAATAATAAATTGCAGCCTGCCGCTTCTAGTTTTTGTGAATCCTGTTCCAGTGTGCGTGGGTATTTATCAAAGTCTTCCCCTTCGCCAAATTGGGTGGGGTTCACGAACACGCTGGACACCATAAAATCCGCAGACTTTAAGCCTTCTGTTACCAAAGTGATATGGCCTGCGTGTAGGTTGCCCATGGTGGGCACGAAGCCGATGCGTTTACCGGCCATGCGTTGTTGATGAATTTCGTCGCGCAGTTCTTGTATGGTGTGAACGGTTTTCATTATTCGAATCCGTGCTCTGGGCCTGGGAAGGAACCGTCTTTAACGGCTTTTACATAAGCTTCTATGGCACCGGCAATGCTACCGTTACCTTCCGGCATAAAGTTTTTTACAAACTTTGCAGGCTTGCGTGTGGTGGCGCCCAACATGTCGTGTAGCACTAATACTTGTGCGTCGCTGGACGGACCTGCACCAATGCCGATGACAGGAATGTTTACTTTGGTCATGATCAATTGCATCAATTCCGATGGAATGCATTCGTATAATAAAATGGCAGCACCAGCCTCTTCTGCTGCAATGGAGTCACGAATCAATGCATCTCGCTCTGCGGGGTCGCGGCCTTGCACTTTATATCCACCGAACTTATTAACAGATTGCGGGGTTAAGCCTAAATGCACGCATACAGGTACACCGCGATCCGATAACTTTTTCACGCTGTCGCGTAACCAGGCGCCGCCTTCTAATTTCACCACATGGGCACCCGCACGCATTAATGCAGAACAGCTTTCAAAGGTTTGTTCTTCGGTGGCGTAGGTCATGAAGGGCAGGTCGGCCATGATTAATGCCCCTTGGTTGCCACGTTTTACACACTCTGTGTGATAGATCATGTCTTCCAGGGTAACGGGAACGGTGCTGTCATGGCCTTGCAAGACGTTGCCGAGGGAATCACCCACTAATAGAACCTCTACACCGGCTTTGCTGGTTATGTGTGAAAAGGTGCTGTCGTAGGCGGTAAGAACGGTGAACTTTTCACCATCTTGCTTCATTTTATTTAAGGTTGAAAGCGTGACAGGCATAGTCCATTCCCTCTATTAATAACTGACTTCGGATCGAACGTTTGTGACTATACTGCACTGATTTACCATAGTCACGGGTGCATATTGCCAAGTATTGATGGTTAAACAGGCGCAGGCAAACGCCATAGTCCGTCTTCTGAAAGATTTTCTAGCAGGCTTTGGATAGCATCGCCGTTAGGTAGCGTTAATTCTGAATTGATATCCAGCAGCGGTTGCAAAACAAAGTTACGCTCTGTCATACGAGGGTGCGGCACCTGTAAGCGCGCGCTTTCTATGACGTCGTTGTTGTAGAGCAGAATATCCAAATCCAATGTGCGCGGAATCCACTGTTGCGGCCCGCGTTTGCGACCTTGTTGATTCTCGATGGACTGTAACGCATCTAACAATTGCAGTGCCTCAAGCTCTGTGTGCAGGCAAGCGGCGGCATTAACATAGTCGGGTTGTTGGCCGGGGCCAACGGCACTGCTGCCATAGAAATGAGACGTGGCAATCCGTTCACTATTAGGTAGTTGATCCAGCATCTGTAAAGCAGTCTGGATTTGTCGCAATGGGGATTCAAGGTTGCTACCCAGGCCGATGTACGCAACGTTCATTGTGCTTGCGAAGAGTCGTTACGTTTTTTGTTGCGGGGGCGCCGACGTCGCCGTGGTTTGTTGTTGCTTAAAGCAGTGCACATTTCTGCACGTTGTTCTTCGCTGGCTTCTTGATATTGTGTCCACCATTCTCCCAAACCGGGTTCGATTTCTCCGGCTTCTTCTCTTAATAGAAGAAGGTCGTAGGCAGCACGGAATCTAGGGTGTTGCACGAGAGATTGGCAGCGCTTAAAACTGCGGTTAGATAATCTGCTTTGCAGTTCCCACATCTCGCGCATGGGTTGGCCAAAACGTTTGGGGATAGAGGTGTGCTGGCTTTGTTTGTGGGTGACTGTTTGAATGGCTTTTTGTAGTGCCGGGGCAGGGTGTGTGCCTTGATCCACAATACGCTGCCAGCGATTCTGTAGCGGCCCCCACAGCAGCACCGCAAGCAAAAAGGCTGGTGTTACCGGTTTGTTTTGTTGCAGGCGTATATCGGTGTTGCGCAGAGCAATTTCAATCATTTTTTGCATGGCAGGATTTGGATTGGTTTCTTCCACCGATAGGGGGAATAGCCATTTTGCCAAGCCGTAATCATTGAGCAACGGCCATACTGTCTCGGCATGGCCGCTTAAGAAGAGTTTCAGTACTTCTTCGAAAAGTCGGGCTGGGGGAATTTGCCCTAACAGCTCGGACATTTCGGCAATGGGGGCAGCAGTGGCTTGCTCAATATCGAAGCCCAGTTTGGCAGCAAAGCGAACCGCTCTTAACATGCGCACCGGGTCTTCCCGGTAGCGTTGTTCAGGATCGCCAATCAAGCGCAGGGTTTCGTTCTGGATGTCCTGGTAGCCGTTTACAAAGTCCAGCACGGCTCCATCGGTGTGGCGGTAATAGAGGGCGTTGGCGGTAAAGTCACGGCGTACGGCATCTTCTTCTAGGCTGCCAAAAACGTTATCCCGTAACAGCATGCCTTCTTCCGACTGAGAGGAGTTGTGCTCTTGCCCCTCGGCTTTGCTATGGCAGGCGCGGAAGGTGGCCACTTCAATGATCTCGCGACCGAAGCGCACATGGGCCAGACGAAAACGTCGGCCAATCAAGCGACAGTTGCGCTGAAAAACTTTTTTAATTTCTTCTGGGTGGGCGTTGGTGGCGACGTCAAAATCTTTGGGGTGCATGCCAATCAGGCCATCGCGAATGGAGCCGCCTACCAAATAGGCTTCAAAGCCTGCATCCGTTAGGCCATCCAGCACAGTCAATACATTGCGCCCAATGTCTTCTTCGGGGAAGTGGTGTTCACCGCGGGGTATTTCCCGGCATGAGTGTTTGCCGTTACCGGAAATTAAGTCTTTGATTTTGCTGATAAGCCTCTTAGGCATGGAATTGTTTTGGGTTTCCAGAATTAGTTCAAAGTTTGGGCAGTGATTTTATCATCGACCGACCTTTGTTAATACACAATATTCAATAGGTTAGACGTTTTTTGCCGAGATGTTTATAAAGAAAGGGATATTCTTGTAGAAAGTAAAAAGGGAAGGCTTTCACCTTCCCTTATGCTTCATATTTATCGTTATTCTTATTGAAGTAGTATTCTTTCTGACCGGGCCCGAAGGCCCGATCTTGTGCCGACTCTTATTGTTGTTGTTTAGCGTTTTTATTATTGTTATTTCGGTTTTTGTTATTGTTATATCGTTTTTTATTGTATTTGGTGGTTGTGGCACTGGAGGGATCTAAGATCAAAGCCAATGGTTATTGTTATTCGTTTGGCTCACAACCCGAAGGTTGTCCTCTTTTTTCACCACTAAAAAGTGACCACCGTTGAGCATTGTTGTTTTTGTTATTGCTCTTCGACTGTTTACAAGGGGTCTTATTTATTATTGTTATTGTAAGGTCACCCTTGTGAGTACGTAGGATATATAGCAGTCCTCGTGCCAACTTTTTCAAAAATAATTATTTTTAATAAAATCAATAAGTTAAAAAATGCACCCTGAGCGGGTAGGGTAAAAGGTCAAGAATTTGTTACCGCAAGTTTGGGTAGGTGTTCCCGTTGGCGTGTAGAGCGGTAACACTTTGGCGTGAGGTAGCACAGG
>JBFKSL010000339.1:0-5300 GCA_041626995.1 Ketobacter sp.
GAAAATATTGACTACAGAATCCCGATTCTTCCCGTTCGTTATGCGCGTCATTTCTTTAGCTTTATGGAAAACAGAGGAATCTCCCAATCTACTTTATTAAATGATTCAGAAATTCGTTCGGAACTATTGCAGGAGCCCGATGCTTTTCTAACAATGCAGCAGATAGTTCCTGTATTGAAATTATCTCAAGCTTTATTGAATGATGATCGAATAGCATTTCAGTTTGGTCAAAGTCTGGATTTGGCCAAGCACGGTTTATTGGGTTATGACCTTCTTTATAAACACGATGTGAAAAAGTTGATCACGGTGAATGTTGATCATCTAAGGCTCTCAGTACCGTTGTTTGATATGGAGATCATGAGTACAGATTCTCAGTGTACAATTCGTTTGTGCAATCGTTGGGATCTGGGCAGGTTGAGTAGCTTTGTAGTGGCTATCTATATGGGCAGTATTCATACACTTGGTTCAATGATTGCCAAAGAAATGTTATTTGAAATGGAGGGTGGGCACGAAACAAACGTTGAGCGTTGGTCAGAGTTGGTCAGTAATGCAAGCTTTAAACTCGCGTCGGGTGCGAATCAGATAACATTAATTTTGCCAAGGAAGCCCATTAATATGGCGGAAATTGATGTTGAAAATATTCTAGCTGATTTTAATTTAAATGACGTGTCCAATAATTCCAGAAGCGGCGGTATTCTGAATCGTGTGCGTCAGGAGGTTGTTCGAAACCCCGGACGGGACAGTAGTTTAGATCGCATTTCTCATCAATTGGGCATGACGCCACGCAGCGTGCGCCGACATTTAAATATGTCAGGCATTTCCTTTCAGGAGTTAAGAAACGAAATACGCAAAGCAATTGCAACCCGCTATCTTAAAGATACCACTCTTCCAGTAGGAGTGATTGCTGAACGTCTAGGATACAGTGATCAGGCCAGTTTCACTAAGGCTTACCGTTCGTGGACTGGGCGCACGCCAGGGAAGGTAAGGCGACATCCTAGTGAGCACGAATCTGCGCTAAAGGAAGATTAGCGTTTTATCTGATGAGTCTGAGGGTTTGGGGGTGCCAACCGGTTATCAGTTCCCGATAAAAATGAATTCGATTTCCCGAATTAACAAAGAAATTTCCGATTCAACCAAAGCTATTGTGTCACCAATTGTAGATGCTATGGGTGCTCACTTGTCTTCTGAAATGTTGAGTGAGTTATGGCCACAACCCATATAATTAAGACTTGGAAGGAGTATCTGCAAAGATATCAGTGATACTATGAAAATTAATAAAACCAATAATGGTAGAAGAATAAAATCAACGTTAGCGGCTGCAGCGTTAATGTCGGCATGTGGTGCTGCCAGCGCTGTACCAGTTTCTTTAACTCTCGACTATAACTGTACCTACCCGTTAATCGGCACCCAGCCGCTAACCATTCACGTAACATCGGACATGCCCGAAACCATCAATGTTGGTGAAAGCACCGGTGCTTATGCCATTGATGCTGTTGCGACATTGAGAGGTATGACCTGGACAGGTCTGAATATTGTTTCCGCTGCCAGTTTGGAAGGAGAGGCATTCGTAACCTCTAGCATTTCGGGCAACAATTTTAATACCGACATGGTGGTGGTCGCTGGTATTACACAGCAGCCTATTCCACCAGTAAACGGCGATTTCGATTTGAATGCCAGCGGTGAGTCCGATCCGCTCACCTTCGATTCCAGTAACGTGGGCACGATGTCCATCACTGTGGGTGAAATGAACATGGAGATTCTTGCGCGTAAGGCTGATGGTACACCTGTCATCTTTGCAGAATCTGATCCTGAAACAGGTATCTTTCCTTCAGCTTGTACTCAGCTTCCTGATCAAGATACTGTTTTGCATACTTTTGAGGTAATCGAAGAAGTAGCTGAGGCCAATATATCTGTAAGCCCGGATCAAGTGGATTTCGGCAACGTATTGGCAGGTGAAATGCCATCAGCAGTGATTACAATTTCCAACACTGGTGGCAGCCCTCTGGGTATAAATAATATTTCTTTAACGGGCGCGGATGCAGGCCTGTTTGTGGAAACTAATGATTGCACAACCGTTGATGCCGGCTCCAGTTGTCAGGTGGAAGTAACCTACCTTGCTTCTGGTGATGCAACGCATAGTGCTGGCCTGGTGATTGCATCCACAGATGAAGATGAGCCCAGTATTAGCGTTCCGCTAACGGGTACTAGTGAAGTGGAAACGTCTCCAGAGATTAGTGTGAATCCTATGTCGGTGGATTTCTTGAGAGTGGCAGTAGGTAGCGCTGCAAGCCGTAGTGTTACTGTGAGCAACCAAGGAACTCAGGAGCTGAACGTCACCGCTATAGAAGTGAGCGGTGCCAATGCGTCTGATTTTGTTGCCAGCCATGACTGTGGCATGCTGCAACCAGAAGATACTTGCTCGGTGGATGTAACGTTTACACCCCCAGCGGATGGTGTTTATAGCGCTGCTCTAAACGTGCAATCTGATGATCCTGAAAATCCACAAGTGTCGGTTTCCCTGGTGGGAGAAGGTTTCACTAACACGGGTAATGCTATTGAGATCTCATTGGATCTCGTTGGCGAAACTCACATCGTAACTGCTGGCGGTGTTGCTCCGTTAACCGGTTCTATCGAAGCATTATTTGATCTTGCCACAGGCATATACACAGCTGACCTGATGCTTGATCCAACCTCCGGTGATTTCCCGCTTTTGGGTTCATTCCTGGGTACCTCAGCGGTCATCGCATTTGAGCAAGTGGGTCAAACGACTGGGATGCTGGATCAAGGACATCTAACCGCAGAATCGGAAATGTATGTATTGTTGCCAAAAATCTATGTGAAGATGTTTGGTCTGAAAATCCGAATTGGTGGAGGGGATAACTGTCGTACTATGGACCCCGTAAGCATGATGCTGGAATCTCCAGACGGAGAAGTATTCGATCCTCTACAAACAGGTGGCACCATTGAAGGTGAATACACGCTTCCAGTGGTTGAACAATGTGGGCTATTTACCGGAATCGTGAATGGTTTAATGGCTGGCGAGGGAAATACCCTAAGCTTACAGCTTACTCCAGCGTCCACTCAATAAAAGTATAGAATCGTGGCTCTATATCATGCAGAGCCACTGCTTTGTTGCTGTATTACAAGGCTTGGGTTAATCAAGTTTTCTCTTATTAAAAATTCCGATAGCATTTTGTATGTTATTGGTTTAGTTAAATGCGCATTCATGCCTGAATCAAGCGCGGTCTGCTTCATTTCATCAAAAGCATGGGCGGTGAGAGCAATGATTGGAGTTGGTTGTGTAATACCTTGCTTTTTTTCATGTGCTCTAATTCGCCGGGTGGCTTCATACCCATCCATTATCGGCATTTCGCAATCCATAAAAATATAGTCATAAGAATCGGTTGTGCCGGTTATGGTTTCAACTGCTTCCTTGCCGTTCTCTGCGATCTCTACACAGCCAAAAAATTTTTTCAGAAGTTGGCTGATCACCATCTGGTTGACTGCGTTATCTTCCACAAGAAGCACTCTACACGTTGTCGATTTCAGCGCGTGTGTTTTGGGTAGGGCTTCAGGTTGTCTTTCAATGGGTTTGTAACCTAAAAGAGTATTCAGGTTAAAAGGTCCGAAGACGGCTTTAACTTTTTCTAGGTTGGAAAGGGGTGAGTTGTTGGTGGATAACAGTAGAATTTCACCTAGTTTGTTCTGTTGCTCTGTTGAGTGCTTGATTAGAAAATCAAAAACTTCATCCTGGGACTCAACAAAATAGAGCAAGGTTTTTTTGTAGCGCTTGTTGTGTCGAAGCAATTCGGTTGACAGCCCGGTTGGGCTCATGGTTTGAATTTTGGCGATTTTTCTATCAATGTTAAGAGCGAAAAACTGCAATAAAGGCAAATAATCGGAGCACACTAATATCTCGCCGGAATTAACAATGTCGATGCTAGTGCCCGGCTGTTCTGCGCGTTTAAACGGTATTTCAAACCAAAAGATACTACCTTTCGACTCTTCGCTCTCAACGCCAATGGTTCCACCCATAGATTCAACCAGGTTTTTACTAATGGATAATCCTAAGCCAGTGCCGCCAAACATTCTTGTGGTGGATTTGTCTGCCTGGGCAAATGGCCTGAACAATGATGTATATTGTTGCTCGTTCATGCCGATGCCAGAATCAATAACATCGAATCGAATGGATAAATGATCTTCGCTGCTTGAGCGAGGGATGGCTTTTATCAGTACATGCCCTTTCTCAGTAAATTTCAATGCGTTTCCAATCAGGTTAAACATTACCTGCTTCACCCGAGTGGGGTCACCAATTAAAGTAGAGTTTATGTTTGGATCAACATACGATAAAACCAGAACATCGGATTTGGTTTTATTGGCATGATACATCATTAATGCATCATTAACGGTACTGTGAAGGTTAAACGCTATAGCCTCCAGTTCCAGCTTGCCACTTTCAATTTTTGAAAGATCTAAAATGTCATTAATCAGGTTCAGAAGAAGGTTGCCGGAGCTTTGAATGGTGTTTACCAGCCTGCTTTGCTTGTCGCTTAGATCTGTGTCCTTTAATAAATCCAGAACACCTAAAACCCCATTCATGGGAGTGCGGATTTCGTGGCTCATTACGGCCAAAAACTCACTCTTGGCTTTGTTTTCGTACTGAGCTTCAGTTAGTGCTTGTATCGATTTTACTTCTTTCTCTTTTAATTCTATGTTAATTCGTTCCAGCTGAATTCGTTCTTCACGTAAGCGGTTTATGCGCACAATCAATGCGAGAGAGAGTAATATTGTTTCTATAGCAGATCCAATTTGCATTAAGTTTTCAGTTAACCAGTTGTAGGGAGCTAACGAAAATTTACTTAGAGCCATAATGAAACAGCCGAAAACAAAAAGATTCCATGCGATAGCAAATATTCTTGAATCCAGCTCTTTGTCTTGCCAACGAATAATGCTGATGATTCCAACAATTGCAGATGTGATGACAACGCAAAATGTTGATACAGGAATCACCATTTCTTGCGGAATGACCAGCGTGGCGAGCGCAAGAAAAGGAGCAAGAATAATTTGAGCTTTCAATATTAAATAGGAAATGGGATGCTTCTTGGGGATTTGTAGCATCTTGCTTGAGAACAAACTTGAACAGGCGTTGGCGATAGGAATAAGAAATGCCATGCTGATGCTGTTCCAGTAAGGCGAGTTAGGCCATAAGAATTGATAAGCAGCCCCATGCAGTATCATTTGGAATAATGCTACTGCCGCAATCGTGGCTACATAGTAGACATATGTGTTTTCGCGAACGC
>JBFKSL010000340.1:0-5271 GCA_041626995.1 Ketobacter sp.
ACTGATACACGCTTGATAAATGGTGGCCTCAATCACAAAAACCGCATTGTATAGATAGGCTTTTTCACGAATGAAGACCCATACGATACCATTGTAAAAAGCCAACACCAGTAACATACCAAAGATGTTGCCATAGAAAATCTGACGCCCCATTTCCTCTTCAACAAATTGCTCAGGTAGCATGAGCGTGACTGGAAACATAAAGGAGCTGGTGCTCTGCAAATGCAAATAAATGTGATATTTACCAGCAGCTGGAATTTGCAGAGGAAAAACAGGATAACGATGCTTAAGAAAACGCGTGGATTTGGCAACATGATCACCGCTGCGCTGATGAAGGAGTTCCTGACCAGTAATGGGATCAACCAGATGCAGGTCGATATAATCCACAAAGGGTGTAGCCAACTCGAGATAAACTTGCGATGAGGTTCTATTGGTGGTGTTTAAGCTGAATCGCAACCAAATGGCCCCATCGTGATAGCCACGATTCACCATGGTGCTGGTGGATATCTGCCACGGAACATCCTCGGCCATAACATGTTGCAGGCCAGACGCACCCTCTGTATCTGCAACCCAGAGATAGCCTTGCTCAAGCTCAAACCAGTTGGATGGGTTATCCAAGTTTTGAGCCCAGCTGGAAACTGAGGCAAACACCATCAATATGCACCACATCCAGGCTGTGGCCTGCCCAAAAAGTTTTTTCATATTATTCTGATGTTATTGTTTTCGTTTTGCTCTTTACAACCTTATAACGAAGCATCGCGGCCCAGTATACAAGAGATGTTTCTTTTGTTAACTTTGTGTAATTATTAACCTAAACAAAACTGGCTTAATAATTGCATCGCCTTGCTCAGTTATCATTGTCCATCTATTCAGGAGCAAGGCATGGGTCAGGCAGAACAAAGCTTTATGGATTCCACCTCGCAAATTAAGGACTCAAAAGAGTGCAACCTGACCCTTACCCTGTTCAATGAGCACACACGACGAATTGCTCAGCAGGATGCCTGTGTCACCATTTTGCAGCTTAGCCGCCTCATTCAGCGCCACCGTGGTGCAGTTCTGGCGATGCTAGGGGGAGATGTCAGCTTTCAAAACCAGGTAGAAACCCTACAGGCCCAAATTGAGACGCAATTTAACTACCTGAATTATCTGGATCAAACCCATAATGAGGTGATCTCCAATGATGAAAAGCAACAACTTAGATTAGGCTGGCTGACCATTATTAAAGACTGGAAAAACGACGATATACATCAAAGCTTCGAGTTCCATTCTCACCTGCTTGAGCTTATTGTTCGTATATCCAAAGGGTTTTATGAATCCATCCTGCAAATACCTGCCAGCGCAAGAAACAACCCAGCACTGAGCAGCAGATTAGATAAAAGCTTTCTATACCCCTTACACACCCTGGGCGAAACCTGTGTTGCCGAACTGTTTGAACTAGTGGAGTATCTGGCCCGTATTCGTGGTTTAGGCACACATATGGCCGCCATTGGTAAGATCAATTCCGAGTGGGAAAGCCGAGTTTCATTTTGGTTGCAGGAATTCAGCTACCGCAAAGAACGTTTCAATCAAAGCGTGCAATTGGTTCCTAAGCCTTACATTCCTTATATTCCAGCACTTAATGCGCTACCAGGCTTGAATACTAAACTGAATTATTTCCTTAATTTATTAGGGCACGAAATGTCGTCCGAACGCAATTTTCAGATTCCCAGCCACAAACTGTTTTTAATGGGCACTGAGATAATAGACGGCTACCTGGCCATTATGGATCAAGCTAACGCGGTGGTGCGTGACCAGCTTTATCACATGAACCAACTGTGCCTGGAACAAAGTGCTCTAACTAAGCCTCTATAGCTTTAGCCTTTTAAACCACATACAAAAGCAACAGAGGAATTAATGCAAACGACAACAAAGTAGACACCATTACCATACTGGCAACTACCTGAGGATTTCGGCTGTAGCGCACGGCAAACAAGTAATTGAAAACGGCCACTGGCATGGCACTTTGTAATATCACCACCCCCTTCGCCACGCCTTGAAGCTGGAATGCCGTTGCCACACCCCACCCTACTCCAGCCCCCACCAACAATCTTAACACCCCTAACAAGCCACCTTTTAACAGGTTTTGTACGTTCATGCTGGCCAAGCTAACCCCTAACGTCAGCAACATCATGGGAATGGTTAAACCTCCGAGCAACTCTACGGTATTACCAATCCAGCGTGGCAAGCTGATGTTGGCGTAAACCACCCATACAGCCAAAATGATGGAAAATATGATGGGATTGCTGATCATTTCCCGCCACAGGGGGCGCCCACTAACCAAAGCAATTCCAAAGGTGAAATGCAGCAAGGACATTACCATAAACACTGCCAAAGCCAGCACCAACCCCTGCTCACCAAAAGCAAAGAAACACACCGGCAAGCCCATGTTGCCGGCGTTGGGAAACAGCAACGGGCCCAAATAACTGCGTAAAGGTTGCCGCGAAATCTTAAGCACAATAACGCATATCACTAAGGTCACAGCCAACACCGACAAAGTCACCCACATCATGCTTTGCAAAACCGCTTTGGAAACTTGTGATTCCTCCAGCGAAGACACAATCAGACAAGGCGCCCCCACCCACATAACCAAGCGCGTGACCATCTCAGTATCATAAGGCCAGGCCATTTTCTTCCACAAAAAACCAATAAAAACGGAGATCGCCACAGGCGCGATAACAGGCAATAAGGTATCAAACATAAATCAGACTACGCTTGTGTTAATATTTGCGGATTATATCTCAAGCAGTTAGAAATAGATGGATCAGCCAGCCAACAAACGGGAAAGAATTTCCGCTGCCGACATCCAATGGCAGAGCAACACCCCCATTTCACAACAGTATGGAGATGTATATTTCTCTCGCGATGACGGCGTGGCCGAAACAGAGTATGTGTTTTTACAACAGAACCGCTTGTTGGAACGCTGGTCCGCTTCTAGCGACACGAGTTTAGACTCCAGCTTTACCATAGCTGAAACTGGGTTTGGCACCGGTTTAAATTTTTTATGTGCTGCGCAACTTTGGAAACAATCCAACAACAACTATAAGCACCTGCATTATGTGAGTGTGGAAAAGTACCCTGTAACCAAGCAGGACCTCACCACTGCCTGCAACCAACATCCACAATTTAACTGGCTTAGCGATGAGCTACTTCGACAATACCCGGCGTTGATTGCTGGCACTCACCGCTTATATTTTGCCAAAGCCAATATTACCCTAACGCTATTGTTTGGAGATGCTATCCATTGCTTCGACAGCTTACAGGGTTTGGTGGATGCCTGGTTTTTGGATGGCTTTGCTCCGGCAAAAAACCCAGACATGTGGCAACCAGAATTGTTTTTACAAATGGCTCGCCTGAGTCACCCGCAAACAACATTTGCAACCTTTACAGCAGCTGGAATCGTAAAGCGAGGATTACAACAAGCTGGTTTTGATGTTAAAAAAGTGTCCGGCTTTGGCCGCAAACGGGAAATGTTACGCGGCACCATTGAAAACAAAAGCCCACAACCTAATGAGCTTCACCATCAAGACAAACCCTGGTTTCAATATGGCTACAAAAAACGTTGCGCGGGAAAGCTAGCTGTAATCGGTGGTGGATTGGCGGGTTGCACCGCAGCAAGAAGCTTGGCGCAACGAGGTTGGCAAGTAGACGTATATGAACAGAAAAGCCAAATTGCCACACAGGGCAGCGGCAACCCAAGCGGGATCACCTTTGTAAAACCCAGCTTGCACGATAACGCCCAAAACAGATATTACCAATCTGCTTATCTAAATAGCTGCCGCTTTATTCGAAACCTTTTTTCTCAACAGCAAGTGGAAGAAGGCGATGGGTGGCGCCTGAATGGTGTGATCCGTTTGGCATACAATCAAGTGGAACAAAAAGAACAGCAGGCGTTAATTGAAAATCAGGTTTGGCCTGAAGAATTACTACAAGCATTCACAGCAGAGCAGTTACAACAGCAATACGGGCTAGATACTCCCCATAACGGTATTCTATTGAAAGGTGGTGGCTGGCTTAGCCCGCAAGGTTACTGCCAACAACTGCTGAAACATCCAAAAATCTCAGTAAAAACCAACAGTTCCGTATCCACTCTCCATTCTATTCAAAGCGAAACCGATGCCCCTCGATGGGTAATCAACAATAGCAGTGAGCTCTATGATGCAGTGATTCTGGCTAGCGCATTCCACTGTAATCAGTTTGAATTCAGCCAGCATTTACCGCTGCGATCCATTAGAGGGCAAATAACCTACCTACCCGCCACAGAGCAATCTCAACAACATCAACATGCCGTCAATTACGATGGCTACATTAACCCAGCCTACAACGGCTTCCACTGTGTTGGCGCCACCTTCACGCCAAAGTTTAATGAGGCAATAGTGCTGGAACAGGATCACCAATGGAACTGCCAGCAGCTGGAAAATGCTTTGCCTGAAATGGCTCAGCAACTGAACATAAAAAACATTCCCTCACACAAAGGCCGTGTGGGGTTTCGCTGCCAAACGCCTGATTACCTGCCAGTAGTTGGGCCAATGCCCAATCCCGATCAATTCTTGCGCGACTATGCTCCGCTAGCAAAAGGCTTTCTTCGCAAACCGTTTGCCATAGAAAATGCTCTGCCTGGTTTATTTATAACTGCGGGCCATGGCTCACGGGGCATCACCTCAACCTATTTGGCAGCGGAGATTTTGGCCAGTTACCTTTGTGGAGAGCCCCAGCCAATAGACGATGAGGTTCTACACGCCATTCATCCTGCCCGTTTTTTGATTCGTGATATTGTTCGCCGAAAATATTGAATTTTCACGGCAAATTCTTCATTCTGTTTGTGATTCAATCGATCACGGGCTCTGCAATGAAATACTTCCTCTTACTTTTTTTTCTGATCAGCACTACTGCGTCGGCAGAGTTTTTAAGCCACATGGATCAAAAGACCGCCCTGAATAAAATTGAGGGCAAGGAAATCATCGTGTTAGATGTTCGCAGTGTTGGAGAGTTTGAAGAAGGTCATGTACCCGGTGCCATTAATATTCCACACAACCAAGTTGAAGAGCGATTGGCTGAACTTAGCCAATACCAAGATAAGCCAGTTTTGGTGTATTGCCGCAGCGGTCGCCGTGCAGCCATGGCAGAAACCATATTAACAGAAACCGGTTTCAAGCAACTCCATCACTTACAAGGTGACATGATCGAATGGAGTAAAAATAATCTGCCAATTGAGAAGTGACTCCTGCCAAATGA
>JBFKSL010000341.1:0-5268 GCA_041626995.1 Ketobacter sp.
AGACAAGATTCACAAAATATCGCTGTATTTCCCGTTCGACGCAGAAATCGGGAAAGTTCCAGAGGAATACTATGGTCGTGTATATGAAACAGTTATCGGAAATCATCGGATCGATTATGAGGCCGAAGGTCGTTTTAGTCACCTTGTAAGAGAGCCGCTAGCGGAGGATTTTGGCGGGCTTCCTCATAAAGGTTTAGACGTGTTTTATTCTGTTGAAGATGATGACTATAAAAAAATGGTTGATTGGGTGGATGTCGAAGTGGCATCAAAACCTTCAGGAGTAAAATCAATACCTACGCACAATGCTTACTTCAAAGATAATGTGTTGGGAATGATGGAGCGCAACGGGTGTTTTGTTTCATCGTGTCACGGCAATCAGGTGTTTAACGATCTTAAACTCACACCTCCTCTCCCCACGGACGATATTGGTCATGCTTCTGCAATTGATAATGGGTTTTCCAAAGAAATGGTTCTGGCAAACCGGAAGAGTGTGATGGGGGCAGTAGCTCAATTTATAAACTTTAATGGAGATTTGAAACAAAGTAGGCTTATTTTAAAAAACCTGCCAATCAAGGAAGGTGGCATACATCAGCGTGGTGGAAATATACAGTTTTTTGAGTCAATGGACGATCAGGATGTTCAGATATTACTGGAATGGTTCAGGCTCGAAAAGAAAGCCTTGTTATCGCATGTTAAGTCAGAAGGAAAACCAGTTACTGAAGTAGGTGTGATAAAAGGAATTGTGTTCGTTCGTGGGCCAAAAAATACACCCAGAACCTTTTTTGAGTTCGATCGTTTTTATCCAGGTTCTGATGTTTATCTATTACGATTGGGTGAAGGAGAATCACTCAAGAATGCCACAAACCCGGCTATTAATTTAACGCGATCTTTGTTGTCCGGGCAGTCAGTAGAAATTCAGTCGGTAGATGTTCGGTATGATGCAAAACGAATCATTTTTTCTATGCGCAAAACCAAAAATGAGGGTTTCAGAATATATGAGCTTACTCTTAATGATCAGCTAGATGGCGTGTCCGGTGACATCAGGCAGATTAGTTTTGCCCCCGCGAGATTACGAGATGGAACCCTTGTTCACCATATAGACCCTATCTATATACCTGGTCCGGAAGATAAAGAAGGACACCACCTTGATGATGTAGCTATTGCATTTGCATCCAACGAAGCAGGGCATTATGCCGTATCTGATATGTATGGAGTGCTGGGCGAAGTTGACTTTGGTGAGAAGCAATATATTGATGACCGTAATCGCCCTGAAGTGGCGGGGACATTTACCGGTAAGCGATTATATTTTGTTTCTGGCGATTTGAAAGGTGAATGGCGACGGATAAAGGAACACCGATTGATAAACGGGGTTGGTTCTGGAGCGAGATTTATACTAGACAAGCCACTAAAAACAGCCCTTGATCGAAATACCAGTTACGTGATTGAGAAGAATAACGGAGTTTTGAAATCTTCATTTGATATATGGCGTTTTGTGCCAGCATCTGGCCATGAATCAATAAATGAAGAAGAAAGTTACAAAAAAACGCTACGGCAGATGACATTTAGTCACGCACAAGAAAGGGCCGTTACAACCCGATCAACTGGTGAAGTCATGTTCACATCCGTACGTAATCTGGGTTACCAGGGTGATAAGCCTGTTTTTAATGGTGCGGTATATCGAGTTCAAGCGGGCGGATTTGACTATCATATTCAAGGTGGAAATCGATCTGGATACCCTTTGTTTAGCGATTCCAGGGAAATGGGGAGCGGCCTCGAAGTTAGGCAGGTGCATGATCCAAGAAACTTCTGGCGCGGTGGATCCCTTGTATTAGTTGATCATGGTTTTGGTGTTAATGTTGAATCTGATAACCCAGCAGACAATACACCTTACTCATTCGTTAGAGATAATTCGGATATTAACTTTTCCTCTCCACCGAGGTTTATTCCGGCCATGGCGTACTTCTTTCCAGAGAATGGCGCTAATGCAGTAACACATACTGGCTTTTCACCTGGTGGATCAGTGAGAGAACCTTACCCATTGTATGACGGATCTGTATTAGTTAGTTTCACGCCCAGATCCGTGAATCATTTGGATGAAAATGATGATCCTGATTGGGATGTATATCAATTTAAGTTTGAAAAATCCCCTCATTCTGAAAGTGGGGAGAGGGTTGGTAGTTTCAGTAAAATCCGTATCGCCGCTGCATCATCTGAAATGGCTGAGTATTCCGCTAAGCCGTTAATGGTTCGACTAAAAGAAAAAGCACACAGACCCATTCATCATCAAAAGTTTGGTTCTATCAGTTCGGTTACCGATCCGGAAGAGGAGTATGGAGTGTTGCGATATCCAATCGATGTGCCAGGTGAAATTGAATGCTACGACTATCCTCTTTTAGTGTCGTTTTTAACTAACTTTCAGCCCACGGAAGCAAAGGATTTTCATCTGGAGCAGGGCAATCCAAACGGTAAGAGAACACCTAAAGATCAAGTCTTTAAGTATGTGCGAATTATAATGCAATCGCCGGTTGATAAACATGCAATGGAGTTTATCGACCAGGAGACTCCAAACAATGATCCATTTGCAACGTCGGTAAGTTTGGGAGTACACAACAAGAGAGTTATCGTAGCAGAGGTTCCGGTTGAAGATGATGGATCATTTTATGTGGAAGTTCCCACCCAAGTGCCTTTGATTGTTCAGGGATTGAATGAGGATAAAATGGCGATGCACAGTATGAACCGCTGGTTCTATCTGCAACCGGGTGAGAAACTCACTTTTTCGATTCCTCGCTCTATTTTTCCTCTCAGATGCTCAGGCTGCCACGGCTCATTAACGGGTGATGTAGCGGAGGGCGTTGGTCCGGTCGACTTATACAGTGCGTCATCTGCGGTGATGGCTACTTGGAATAACGTTGAAGGCGTGCGCAGGAAACCGTTCGGTTATGGTAAGAAAAAATCGGATTATCTAGCCGTTGATTATCGCAAGGATGTTCAACCGATTTTCGATAGACATTGTGTTAGCTGTCATAGCGGTAAAAAAAGTAATAGCAAGCTCGATCTGCGTGATATTAAAACCAAACATTACAATCGCTCCTACGAGAATTTGCACGCCTTACGGGAAGAAGAAAGCGGCAACCATGCTAGTAAGAAATACATAAATGAACGGGAGGCACTGTCGGCAGAAAGCCCACTAATCAGGATGTTGGTAAACGATAAGGGTGTCGCTCATATGAAGGGCGATTCTTTAACACCGGATGAAATGCTGACGCTAATTCGGTGGGTGGATTTGGGCGCAACATTTAAGGGTGGTGTCGTAAATGATTAAGTTGTACACGCTATTGAACGCAAGAAAACTTGTTTCTGATTTGTTGTTACTGTCTTTGGTTTTGGCGACAAATTGTTATTCATCGACAACACGTGATGATGCTCAAGATGTTTATTTTCGGAATCAGTTTGGTGTTTTTGCCAGCGAAGTCTGGAGGTATAAGAGTTCATTTGAACCAAATGATTTGCAACCAGTTGATAACGAATATATTGAGAAAAATAACCCCGACTATAAAGCAGATCCAAAGCGCGACAAGCCAGCGCGCGGTGTGCTGAGTGCAGATGGTAGAAAGTTGTACGTTACTTTGCAGGGAACAGAGTTGAACCCCGGTAATGAAGTGGTCGTCGTAGATACTGGGTCTGAAAAAGTAATAAAACGTATAGAGGTTGGTAGCCGTCCATATCAACCAGTATTGCATCCTGGTGGTCGATTTATTGTAGTGGTGAACGAGCTATCCAATTATCTTTCGGTAATCGATACTGTTATAGATGAACCCGTAGGAAAAATCCCTGCGGATTATTATGGGCAAGGTTTAGTGTTTACTAAGGACGGTAAGCGCGCCTATGTTGCACTTCGATATCTGGATCAGGTGTTAGTACTGGATATTGAAGAAAAAGAACAATCCCTAACCGGTGAGGTGCATATCGTTGGTGGCTTTGATGAAGAGGCTTTCTACGGTAAAAAACAGATTTCACCCGAACTTCAATTGGAACTTAAGGACCGGGGTCTGGACACCGCATCTTTGAAAAAGGTCACTGATAATGGTGTGGGAGGTATTAACACCATACTTCGTGCTCGTTGTAAGAATTGTCATTTGGAAGCAGCTGGCGGTTTTGAATCCGGTTCTATTCAAGAGTTAAATTTCCTTTCAGCAATAGAAAACTCTGTGCCTGGTGAACCCTTTAAAAGTCCATTGCTAAGAGCAGTTATACCCGCCTCAGTGGGTGGTTTTGGTGATGTACGTACTACACCTGAGTTTCATCCCGGTGGTCATCTGTTTGATGAGGGTGACCCTGACATTGAACGAATTGCTGAATGGATTCGTAATGCAAGCAATGGTCCTGGGATTCGAGTTAGCAACGATCAAAGCCACCCCAAGGACCTGACCCTAAGCAGTGACGAGAAATATTTGTTTGTAGGCAACACAGGAACTCAAGATATTTCCGTAATTGATACAGAGGCGCTTACAGAAGTTAGCGGTTTGTTTATTCAAAACGTTGCCAATGGTTTGGTAGTTTATCAAGATAAGAAATCCAATCAAGATTACCTTATTGCACTTTCCATGGGGGCGGGCTTTGGTGCACCTAAAGAACGTGATCCATATGGAGGCGAAACCTGGGATCCAAATAACGTAGCAGCGCAGTTTACCGTGTTACGGGATCCGGAAACCAGCGACGCGTACCCAATTGATCAGCAGTTTGTTATGGGGCCTTTTGAAGGTATAGATGGAACATGGAATTTCAAAATGCGCGATATACAAAATGATGTGGTGGTGTTTAATCTGTCAGAAATAATATTTCCGAGCGCGGGCGACGCCGAGCCGCTGACCTATGCGGTGATGGCCAATAAGTACGAATCCCACGATAGTTGGGTGCGTTACACCTCGGACACAGCAGAAGCCACCACGGGTGATATAAAAGGTGACATTCCTCCAGAGCTACAACGGGTGCCCGGTTCCATGCCCGAATCCATAGCAATCGATGGCGATCGTGTGTTCATCACGATGAGTGGAAGTTTCCATCTTGTGGAATGGCAGATTCATCCTGAAGCTGAAGACCCCTCTGAACGTCTCACCACCGTCAAAAGTTGGGAAACTGGTTATAGACCTCTAGGTGTGGTTGCTGGGAGAAACGGGCCTGCAAAAGACAAGCTATTTGTAATGAATCAGTTGGGTGAAACGATTTCGGTTATTGATCGAAGAAAAGATCGAATTTCCACGATTGCTG
>JBFKSL010000342.1:0-5263 GCA_041626995.1 Ketobacter sp.
ACAACGAGGGGCTGTTCTTGAGTCATGATAATTATGATCTGGCCGGAAGTGATTTTTGTAAAGTTATTAAATGAGTATAGTTGTAGAATTCACGGCCGGGCAGAAAAAACCCCGCTGGTGCGGGGTTTTAGAGATAAGTTAGAACAAATGCTCAGCCTTATTTTAGCTGCCGACCTTTATTGGCGGCAATGCGCAATCTTAGTGCATTCAGTTTGATGAAGCCTTCAGCATCCTGCTGGTTATAGGCACCTGCATCGTCTTCAAAGGTGGCAATTTTATCATCAAACAGCGATTGTTCAGATTTACGACCCACCACGGTGACGTTGCCTTTGTATAGCTTCACTCGAACCACACCATTCACCACGTCTTGAGTTTCATCAATCATGGTTTGCAGCATGGTACGTTCTGGGCTCCACCAGTAGCCGTTGTACACCAAGTCGGCGTATTTTGGCATTACGCTGTCCTTAAGGTGGGCCACTTCACGATCCAGGGTGATGGACTCGATGGCTCGGTGCGCTCTCATCATAATAGTGCCACCGGGTGTTTCATAGGCACCGCGAGACTTCATACCCACGTAACGGTTTTCTACGATATCCAAGCGGCCAATGCCGTTCTCGCCACCCAGTTTGTTCAGTTTTTCCAACACTTCGTGGGCTTTCAATGCCACGCCATCAATAGCAACGATGTCGCCTTTTTCGTAGGTAAGCTCAATATAGGTAGGCTGGTCTGGAGCCGCCTCCGGGCTTACGGACCAGCGCCACATGTCTTCTTCTGGCTCTGCCCAGGGGTCTTCCAGAATGCCACCTTCGTATGAAATGTGCAGCAAGTTGGCATCCATGGAATACGGGGATTTTTTACCCGCTTTGGAGAAGTCTACGGGGATGTCATGGGTAGCGGCGTATTTCATCAAGGTTTCGCGGGATGTTAGATCCCATTCGCGCCAGGGGGCAATTACTTGTATGCCAGGCTTCAGGGCGTAAGCACCCAGTTCGAAACGAACCTGATCATTTCCTTTACCGGTGGCACCGTGGGAAATGGCGTCAGCGCCGGTTTCTTCGGCGATTTCCACCAGACGCTTGGCAATCAGAGGGCGCGCGATGGAGGTACCCAGCAGGTACTCACCTTCGTAGATGGTGTTGGCGCGGAACATGGGGAACACATAATCACGCACAAATTCTTCGCGCAGGTCTTCAATGTAGATTTCTTTGATGCCCATGGCCTCAGCCTTGGCGCGGGCGGGTTCTACTTCTTCGCCCTGGCCCAGGTCAGCGGTAAAGGTTACCACTTCGCATTGATAGCTTTCCTGTAACCAGCGAACGATTACGGATGTATCTAAACCTCCGGAGTAGGCTAATACCACCTTTTTGATGTCAGACATGCCTGTGAACCTTCAAAGAAATCGGTTGATGGGAATATAGGGGCGCGTATTGTACCCGATTGGATGGGGGAGACGCCAGGAGGAAGGCGTTCTGGCTTACCTAACCAGCCTCACGGAAACGCGCCGATTAACTGCTTTATTAGTCTTATTGGAATTCCGGCGAGCCGGACGCCCCTCACCGTGATAGCGCATTACCACCATTTCTGGGAAAACCCCCTGCTCTTCCAGGTAACTTTTCACCTCAGCTGCCCGCAAGCGTGATAACTCCCAGTTATGACCTCTCCTGCCGTCGCTGTCGGTGTGACCATCCACGTAAACCTTCTTAACTGATGGATCAATGGAAATATAACCGGCGATAAGATCCAGGCGCTCCTTCAACTTTCCTTTTATTCCATATTTATTGGTTTCAAAGTGAAGCAGAGAGTTTTTCAGGTCATTAAAACTAGCCGGATATAGGCCCGCCACACAGGACATATAACCCGTGTACGCATTCTGAAAGTTCACCGCCGACACATCCACCGTCACATCATGCTTTCCATACCATCCGGGGTGGGTGAATGACGGGTACATGCCTACCGATAGTTCTGCCAACAGCTGATTCGCCACTTCTTCAGCCAACTCAATGGGGCGGCGCCCCGTGCGCAAAGTGGTTCTGCCAATGGGCTTTGAGTGTATATCGCCGCGCCATTCGGGCGCTACAACGGACATGGATGCCTTACCAGACCGAGTAACAGGCCGGTACGCATCAATGTAAAAGGTAAGGGGTTTACCCGCATGGATTTCGAAAACCGCGTCACCGTAGTTAGGTACCGCTTGCCACAAACGGCACTTAAGAGGAGAAGGATCAAGATGCCATGCGGCCTCATCTATGCGGGCACCAAAATCATGGGCAAATGCCCACATTGGCATCATCAGCTGTAAAATCAAAAGCTTGCGCCACATCGTCGCAAACACCCCTGTTTTGGTAATACTCATACAAAGTTTATCGGTCGAAAAACCAATCTCTTGAGGGCTTCCTTCACGATTAGGGGCAAAATATTTGTGTGAAATCAAAGCTCAAGCTAAGATCAGCGCCAAATGTATAAGAAATTTCTCCAATGAGTGACTCAAAATCTCTGCTTGCTAACCGCTTTCGTGGCTATTTACCCGTTGTTATTGATGTAGAAACCGGTGGTTTCAACCATCAGACCGATGCCCTTTTGGAAATCGCTGCGGTGATTCTTGAGATGGATGACAATGGTAACCTAGTGCCTGGTGAACAAATCCATCACCATGTGACACCGTTCGAGGGTGCCAATATTGAACAGGCCGCTTTGGATTTCACCGGCATTGATCCATACCACCCTTTTCGTGGGGCGGTGGATGAATTAACGGCTATTAAGGAAGTTTTCCGCGCTGTGCGCTTGGCGATTAAGGAAGAAGGCTGTAACCGTGCCATTCTGGTAGGCCACAATGCGTTTTTTGATCGAGATTTTGTCAATGCGGCGGTAGATCGAAACAAGATCAAGCGTAATCCTTTTCATCCTTTTTCCTGCTTTGATACAGCCACGATTGGTGGTTTGGCAGTAGGTCAGACAGTATTGGCGAAGGTGTGTCGAGCGGCTCATATTCCGTTTGATAATGCGGAAGCCCATTCTGCAATTTACGATGCCATGAAAACGGCGGAGTTTTTCTGCTGGGTGGTGAATAAATGGAAATCTTTGGGGGGATGGCCATTGCCCGGCAGCGAGGAAGATGAATAATCCAGTTTAGGCATTGTGGCCGCTCTCCTGCATAATAATCACAAAAACAGGGGGAGATAAGTGTGGCCTTTCCGCTTTTTATGGCTGCCAGGGAGATTTATGGGGCTAAGGTGGAGACGGTTGAGAACAAAATTAAATATTTTGATTCTGCGGTGTTGGTGATTTTGTTTTTGGCTGCGGTTGGATCTGGGGTTATGTTGTTGTAGGTCATCTACTTTGTGGTTGTTTAATCGCTCAAACTAAGATTATGAATTTGGATATACTTGCGCTTTTGGTATTTGCTACTTAGATATCACGCCTTTCATTCAAATGTTAGTTCTGCCCTGGAAGAAAAGGGTTCCTCGTAAACTATATCTAATAAAGTGTGAAAGCGATTACACAGACAGTGAATTAGTATAATTCTAAGTTCCTCACTTTAACCTAATGAAGACCCACCAAGAAAAGATGCCCAAAGAAAAATGGCTTTGCTCTGACTGATACCCATTAAAGAGAATGAAGCCAATCAGGAATCAAGTTGATTGAATTACCTATAAAAATCTATAAGATTCTTTTGTGTGTTCCTGCTCTAGATAGTTCATCAAATGGAAAAGGAAGACTTGGATGTCCAAGAACTCATCGACAAACATCGTTACTGGCTTAGTGCTTTCCAGTGCCGCAATACTGTCTGGTTGTGGAGGAAACGCCAAACCTACGATTTCAGGTATTGAAGAAACCTACGTTGAACCTGCACTGGGTATCGTGACTATTAATGCTGTAGTGGAAGATGAAGATAACGATCCGCTTACGCTAACCTGGAGTCAAACATCGGGTGAACCTGCATTATGGGAAACCCCTCCGCAAGGAGAAAAAATACAAATAAAGTTGCCTGTGGATTCAGGTGAAGATCAAAATTTTGGCATTACTCTAACAGCCAACGATGGCACAGACACCGTATCAGCTTCTACCACAATTATTGTACCTACATCGGTGACCCCGAATATATTAAGCACCTCCGAAGATGATGGCACAAGTGAGCTGCTGGATACCACGCTCAACGTAAGCGCACCTAGTTTAAACAGCCTGGGTATTCTTGAGAAATCGAATAATGAATTTGCCGTATTATTTGAGTCTAATGCTGGGGTGACTTTAGATGCAAGCACCCTTGAAGCGGGCCTTGCAGCGAACGAGACAGTTACTGATATTACGAATTTATTTTCATTTAATGATTTAACCGGTGCGTTGGTAATCTCCGGTAATAATCTCAATGAATTTTATAGTTTGCTAGGGGAAAAACAGGCGCTTTTGGATATCAGCGCGTATGATACATTGGGCCATGATATTTCGATGCAATTCACATTTTATTACGGCTATGGCGAAATTCAGGGTGTGTTGCAAAATAGTGAAGGCCAACCTTTCACTGCCTTAGCGGGTGAAACCATTGAACTAAATGGCAGCTTTAAATCAACAACCTATTCTACCACTGTGAATGAAAACGGTGGATTTCAGTTCGTTGATTTGCCGTCGGATACCTACAATCTAAGAATGATTACAGCGGATTTTAAAATAGCCGCAAGCTCAATTTTGATCAATCAAACTAATGCAGAGGTAACCATTAATCCCAACGTAATTGACTTGTCTGATACTGCACCACCGACTCCCGCTGCGAAATCCTTTCAGAGCTAAACACTAAACAGCACTTCAGAACGTTTGGGATACCACAATGAGGTAATGTCCTCAAAAAAGCTGCAAGTGGCAGCAGTAACTGATCCTACGTTATTGTTAGACACAATATCATCGGGAAGCACATCTGAAGGAGTAGCTATTACCAATAAATTGAATTTAAACGTTCCAAAAAATGCAACCGAAGTTCAGGTGATTGCAACTGTTGATTCACAATAGTTTCCAAAATGGACTACGGTTCAAAGTGAATATAATGATGCCTGGCAATACTATTTCGTCGTGGATGGACAAGTTTTTAACCGTCAGGGAAATGTTAATTCTACCCATGCCAGCACAGGCTGTGTAACCTACACTTCAACTATTCCCGTTAATCAAGACCCTAATTCTCCACCTGCTGCAGTTGCATTGTTTACCAGTGCTACCAATATCGGTGATGATGTAGTTCCCACCACGGTAACTCTAGAAGTGGCTATTCCTGATCAAC
>JBFKSL010000343.1:0-5258 GCA_041626995.1 Ketobacter sp.
GATGGTGATGGTGTCGGTGATGTCCAGCCCACCACAGAGCACCGCGTTGTGCAGCTGTGTTTCCTAGCACTGCAAAAATAAACTGAGCAAGGCGAGAAGTCTGAAAGCTTCGATGGGCAAAATAACGATGGTAGAATGCAGTTATAAAAAACATTCGAATAATGAAAAATGCTATACAAAATGCTATTGCTACTGTGCTCCAGCCTACATAGAAAATTGCCAGGCAAGCAATGTGCAGCATAATAAATGGCATGCAACGTAAAAAATTAAAAGATTCACTTTGGGATGTCTTAATTGAATCGTTATCTAACCACAGTTTCAAAGATAAAAGCCGTGAAGTCATTTACGGTGCCTCCAAAAGTCGGATGGATTGAAAGGCTTCTTTGGTTCTTTGTGTGGCCTCTTTGTGGTTTACAATTGGTGGTGGGTAATGGCATTTTATACGCTGATTCTCAGTCGGGTTATGGATGTTGGCATTTGGTATGTTGGCTAGTTCAGATACCCAAAAACGGATGTATTCGCCTTGGGGGTCAAAGCGTTGCGATTGTCTTTCCGGGTTGAAAATGCGGAAATAAGGCGCTGCGTCTGCTCCGGTAGAGGCGCACCATTGCCACCCACCATTATTGGCAGAAAAGTCAGCATCTATTAGCATTTCCATAAAATACTTTTCTCCCATTCGCCAATTAATGAATAGGTGTTTAGTTAAAAACATCGCAGTTACCATGCGTAATCGATTATGCATCCAACCCGTTTCATTTAGTTGTCTCATGCCTGCGTCTACCAGGGGGTAGCCGGTTTCTCCAGCTTTCCAAGCGTTGAGTATGAATTCGTTTCTAGACCAGGGGATTAGGCTTGTTTTGCTTTGAAAGGCGTCACCTTTGCAAAGATTTGGATTAAAGTGTGTGAGATTTTTATAAAACTCTCGCCAGATAAGTTCATTAATCCAAGTTAATAAGCCTTGAGATCCAAAATCCCATCGATATTCGTTGGCCTGAAAGGCGGCGTAAAAACAGCTTCTCACGGAAATTGCACCAATCGAAAGATATGGTGAGAGTTGCGAGGTCGACGCTTTCGAGGGAATATCCCTTTCTGTGTGGTAGTCGTTCGCGTGTTCTTTTAAAAATAATCTTAAGCGCTTAAATGCTTCTTTTGATCCGGGTTTCCAGTAGTCATTCTGCGGTTGTGACGGCTCCCATTTTAGGATGTCTTGTTCTTCGAGGTCTGGCTCAATATTTTGATTTGGCTTACGTGGTTTGGGTAGTGGTGATATAGACTGGCTTTCAATTTGTTTAAGCCAACTTTTCTTGAACGGAGAGAACACTCTAAAGGGTGAGCCTTTGTCAGTCATGATGGTGCCAGGGGGTAACAATGTTTGGTCGTTAAACCATTTAATCTGAGTATGCGTTTTAGCGAGTGCCTGTTCCGCCAGGGTGTCTCTTTTCTTTTCGTTCAGTTCCAGTTCTGTATTGGCAAACACTTCATTTATGTGATGGGTTTTGCAGAGCTTTTCTAGCTTTTTAACGCTATCAGCATAAGTTTTTCCCCGAACAATAACTAAAGGTATTCCAATGTTTTGCAATTCATTTTTAAGGCAAACCACGTTTTGTAAAATAAAATGCCTTTTTACTTTTCCCACATGGTGCTGTTCCAATTGTTTCGGTGTGTAGATATAAAATCCAAAGACCCGATTTTTACTGCAAAGTGCAGAGGATAAAGCTGGGTGATCTATTGTTCTTAAGTCGTTTCGGAACCACACGGCTTTATTCATGATGTTCTCTACGCGATATGGCTTCTGAGGCCAAGTTGATATGGGTAGGGGTTTAAATAACGCTGACTTAAAATGTAGTTATGATTCTCTTTGTGCTTACCTAGGTGGTGTTTAAGCATCGATATGGGAACAATGATGGGGACAATTCCGTTACGAAATTGATCGATATATTCAAACAGTTCCTGCTTGTCTTCCTTGCATAGGTCGCGTTTTAGGTAACCCATTAGATGAAGTAGGGTGTTGCACTGTTGGCCGCGTGTAGGTTTGTACGAAAGGGCTTCCATTAAAGAGCAGAAATAGGCGTTGCCTTGCTGATGTAAGTGGCTTTTATTTATGTTGGCTACCAGTCTACCTAGGGATTTGTAAGTTTCGTAATGGTGGCACATAAGCAAGTATTTATGCTCGCTATGAAAGGCAACTAATTTTCTTGGAGTTAAGCCTGTTTGAATTAGTTGCTGCCAGCTTTGGTAGGTATAAACCCGCGTGATGAAGCTCTCTCGAATTGCAATGTTATTTAGACGACCCGCCTCTTCCAAAGGTAATTCTGGTTTTGACTTATGCAAAGATGCCGCAAAAATTCCCGGGCCTTTGCCAATAGGGTGGCCTGAGCTGCTGTAAATTTTGCTGCTTAGGGTGGCACAGCTTGGTGAGTTGTTGGCGCCAATAAATCCGCTTATGGGGGCGAGTTTTAAGGCTTCTTGGGCTTTGGATTGAAGAGCCTCGCTGTGATTAATCTGTGCGTTATCTGTTTCCCTGGCCTCTACAGTGTCACCGTCTTTTACCAGTCTTATGGGCTTTCTGGGTACTCCGAGTCCAATCTCCATCTCTGGACAATAGGGGATCAAGTCCAGGTATTGTCCAAGTTCGTTATTGCACAGTGAGTGGTGCTTGTGACCCCCGTTGAAGCGGACATTATTCCCAAGCAGGCAGGAGCTTATAAGCACTCGTGGTTTTGGTTGCTGCATTTCTCTATACTCGTAACGTCTAGGACAAAATAAAAATAGCAATGCATTGTCCAAGTGTCAAGAGCAAGGATAACTTGATGAAAAGTAAGAAAAAAGCCAGCAAAAGCTGGCTGGAGGCAGGTTAACTGGTAAAGGTTGTCAGGTTCTGTTCAGGTATGTGTCAGCCGTAGTACATGTTTTCGAAGTACTTTTTCATGGCTTCCATGGCTTTGCTGCGAGCAGGGTGGGTGAACTCGTACAGAAACGTTGCAGATTCTTTAAGTGTCATAGTGTTTCTCCTAGTATTCCGATTTTTTGAAAAAGGCCGGATAGGAACTTTCTACGCCTACCAGTCTGTCACTATGGTTTTTGCAACCCCTATGCCAAACTTAAATTAGCACTATAACTACTGGAATTATGGGAAGATTTTACCGAATGGCTAAAATACAATGTAGAGTCTAAAGCTAATAAAGGGGATCAAATCAGAGCAAATGGTTCAGGTTGAGTTAACCTTTGGTGCAATAAACTAGTGGAAAATGAATATGAATAGCCGGGTGAGAATGATAGTCCGCAATTTGAAAGTATTAATTCTAGGTGTGGCGGTGTTGGCTAGTGGCGCAGTGCTGCAAACTCCGGCTTACGCCCAGAAACCCAGTGGTGCTGCGAAGCTGCTGTGGTTGGCCGAGGTTAACAGTAAGCAGGCGGCCAAACTGGTGGAAAAGAAAACCGGAGGTAAAGTCCTGTCTGTTATTGAGACGGATCGAAAAGGTGAGGCAGGCTATCAAGTGAAGGTGTTGTTGCCGGAAGGGCGCATTCGCAAGTTGTTTGTGAATAAAAATAGCGGAGCAGTGTCAGGTTGAGGAGTGTTGTGTGCGAATTCTAGTGGTTGAAGACGAGCAAAATCTAAGGGAACAGTTAGAGTTGTCGTTACAGAAGAAATCCTATTCAGTTGATGGTGCCAAAGATGGTGAAGAGGGTTTGTATTACGCAACGGAATATGATTATGACGTAGCGATAATTGATATTGGCTTGCCTAAGATGAATGGTATTGAATTGGTGAAATCCATTCGTGCTAAAGATATTCGTTATCCAATTTTGATTTTGACTGCCCGCGGACACTGGCAGGATAAAGTGGAAGGCTTGGAGGCAGGTGCCGATGATTACGTGGTAAAGCCTTTTGAAATGGAAGAAGTGCTTGCGCGTTTAAATGCGTTAATACGTCGTTCTGCTGGGCATTCTTCTCCAGTCATTAATAAAGGGCCGATTAGTATGGATACTGCCAGCCAACAGGTAACCTTAAATGGGGATGGAGTTGAGCTTACCAGCTATGAATACCGCGTGTTGGAATATCTTATGTTAAGGCCAGGCGAAGTGGTTTCTAAAACGGTATTGACGGAGCATCTATACGCGCAGGATTTCGATAGAGACAGCAATACCATTGAGGTATTCGTGGGGCGGTTGCGTAAAAAGCTTGATCCAGATAATTCACTAAAACCCATCGAAACCCTGCGTGGACGCGGCTATCGCTTCGCGGTGGAAGTTTAATGTGGCTTAGTTCTCTAAAGGTTCGCTTTTTGCTGGTGGCTGCTCTGGTGTTGGCATTGTTTTCTATCAGCGCTGGTTTGATTCTACGTGAGTCATTTCAAGCTAGTATTCGTGATCGTGCCCAAGAACAACTTAAGTTGCAGTTATACGGGCTTCTATCCTCTACGGATTTTGAAGAGGATGGTTTGCATATTCCTACGGCACTATCTGAGCCGCGTTTTAATCAATTGCAGTCGGGTTTGTTTGCTGCAATCTATTCTTCTACAAAACGTATTTGGCAATCACAGTCGTTCTTTTTAGAGAAGGATTATACTCACCAGGATCGAGTGGCAGGGGAATGGTTTTTTGCCGACTTTCAAGATCTTGATGGCAAAAAATACTATAGCCTTTCGTTAACGGTGCTGTGGGAAGTAGAGGCGGTAGAGCAACCTTTCACTTTTGTAATTTGGGAGTCAGATCAGCCATATCTTGCACAAATAAAAAGTTTTGAGAAAACCTTATGGGCCTGGTTGGGGGGGCTAATCATTGCATCTATTTGTATTATCTTTGTGGGGTTGCAGCTGGGTTTTAAACCTTTCCAGCGATTGGCAAAAGAGCTTCAAGATGTAGAGCAAGCGAAGCAGCATAAAATTAAAGGGCAATACCCCAAAGAAATAAACCCGGTTGTTGGTAATTTAAATCGGCTTATCGAGCATGAACGCAGTATGCGTGAACGTTATAAAAATAGTTTGGGCGATCTGGCACATAGCTTAAAAACACCGTTGGCCGTGTTGAAAGGAATTCATGATCAACAATCGCTCTCTGCACAAGCAGGACTAGTACAACAACAAATCGGTCGCATGGATGATATTGTAAATTACCAGTTAAAAAGGGCGATTTCTTCTGTGCCCAATTTAAGTTCTCAGGGTGCGTTGTTGTTAGACCTGTACCAAAAAATGCAATCAGTCTTACATAAGGTGTATTTTGAAAAGCAGGTAGAATTTAGTCAGGATATTCGCGCC
>JBFKSL010000344.1:0-5229 GCA_041626995.1 Ketobacter sp.
CATTCGCTCTGCCACATGAGATAAAGGCAAGTAGGAAAGCACGCGATCATTATCATTGGCTTCATAAATGTTCGCAGCCTGACTTGCCGCGGAGGTGATGCTTGAAAATGTATGCATCACACCTTTTGGCATACCCGTAGTACCCGATGTATAAATGATGGTGGCCAGCTCTGAATGGCTACGCGAAGGGTTATCCGTTAACGGGTCGTGGGTAGCAATAATATCGTTCCAAGTGGGATAGTCGTTGTTCGGGCTTAAAGGGAAACTGATACATTGCACATCATCAGGAACGCCGGGCTGCATACTTGGCCAGTCATCCAGCTTGCCCACAAAAAGATATTTGGAGCCACTGTGTTCCATAATTTGTCGCACAGATTCTGCGGTAAGAGTTGGATAGAGAGGCACAGAAACGCCTCCTGCCATCCAAATAGCCAAATCAGCCATTATCCAATGAGCACAGTTTTTTGAAATCAGGGCAACATTGTCACCGGGCTTCACACCGATAGATTTTAAATACGTTGCAACTGATCGAACCTGTTGTGCCGCATCCGCCCAACTTATTTCTGAAACTTGGCCACCACCAAGTGGCTGCGTAAAACAAGTTTTACTGGGTGTCGTTTTTTCCCAATGATAAAAACGTTCTAGTGGCTGCGGTGTTCCCGTGTTCACAGTTGATGTTTCCTTAGGCTTGGCGCTAATGTTAGCGGTGGTCATTGCTCAGTCCCTTCCAAAAATTATTGTAACTATTCGGTGTGTTCTTATGGGTTTAAATCTAGCTTAATTGGCAACCAAAAAGGTAACACAAGCCATGCAGCTTGTATATTATGCGGACGTTTAAGGAGCCTTTAACCAACGCAGAGTGGCCATCCCAATTCCTAGTTCATCTAGTTCTAAACAAGCAACGGATGCTGTGTTAACCGGGTAACCCATAGAGTGCCCCTCGGTTAACAGAGTGAGTAAGGTGCCGACTAAAGGCTGGTGACTCACCATCAGGAGTCTTTCTGATGGGAATTGCTCAAGCTTTTTTATTACTGCACCAGCGGGTTTGTTAGGGGTAATGAATTCGGCTGTTTCCAGTTGCAAATCTGTTCCCAAATTTACTAACCCGTTTTTTACAATCTTCGCAGTTTCTTGGGCCCTAAGGTAAGGGCTGGCAATGAGTCGCGTTGGTGGTAGTTCTGCAAAGCACTGAACCATGGTTTGCGCCTGACTTTTTCCGAAATCACTTAGAGGACGTTCAGCATCCGTCTTAGCCTGGGAAAGAGCATCACCGTGGCGCATTATGTAGAGCAGCATTTTTACTCGTCTTCCTGAGGATATGGATCTTCCGGCCAATCACTAAACGGATAGGGCTTTTGTTCTGATTTCATGGCAAGGTAGCGCACAATCGATGCGACATATTCCGCAAGCTGCGAACCAAAACGTTGCAACCTTGGGTTGGGCTCATCGACCAATAGCATCATCAAAAGCTGAACAATAGCCAGTATGATCAACGCTATTTCGGTTACGCTAAAAATGAAATAAAACAACACCATATACAGTGCAGTTAAAAATAAGGGATCGCGTTCTTCTTCCATGTTAGGCCTTTTTAATGTTGGCTAATTTATCGGGCCCAGGCAAAACAAACTCTACGTCACTATTTTGTTCGCCCAGCATTAGCATTTGGATCACATCTTTAAGCGATTTATTCTCAAAAATAATTTCATATAAGCCGTGCACCAGCGGCATATACACTTCCAACTCTACCGATTTTTGTTTTACAAGACGGATGGTATTCACCCCTTCCGCAACTTCTCCGAGGTTTTCTAGTATATCGTCTAACGTCTTACCCTGTGCCAAGGCAAAACCCACCTGATAATTGCGACTTAATGGAGAGGTGCAGGTTACAAACAGATCCCCTACTCCGGCGAGACCTAAAAAGGTCATAGGGTTACCACCCAGGCGTGCAGCAAACCGGCTCATTTCAGCCAAACTGCGGGTGATCAACATGCTTTTGGTATTGGCGCCCATTCCCATGGCTTCTGCCATACCGGATGCAATAGCATAGATGTTTTTTAGCACCCCACCCAGTTCCACACCAAAGCGGTCACTGTTAGCGTAAACACGGAAATACTTACAAGACAGCACAGACTGAATGCGCTGACGTACTTCTTCGTGCTCACTGGCGATAACCGTTCCTGTTAGTGTACGGTTAGCAATTTCTTTGGCCAAATTGGGGCCACTTAATACGCCAATTTTTTCGCAATCGGTATCGGTTTCAAGGATTTGGCTCATTAGAAGAAAGCCATCTTCCTCAATGCCTTTAGTGGTACTGATCAATATCTGATCTGATGTCAGCCAAGGGTTTGCCTGTTGAACCACATGTCGAAATGCTTTGCTGGGTATGGCCACAAAGACAATGTCAGCGCCACTAACGGCTTGCTGCAAGTCACAAGTAGGCTTAATTTGAGCATTAAGTTGCTTACCGGGAAGGTAGCGTGTGTTTTCGTGCTTGGTTAGGATATCTTCCACCAGATCGGTGTCGCGCATCCATAGTGTTACTTGGTGGCCGTTGTCAGCCAGGATATTCGCAATGGACGTGCCAAAGCTCCCGCCCCCAAGTACGGTTACCTTTTCGGTTGGCATGTTAAATCGGTGCTCCCGTTAGCCCTGAATCCAGCGCTTCAATCCAAATTCGCTGAACAGAAAATCTTTGGTGCCTGCTGGTCCAGAAATTTCAAATTTCACTGGACCATCGTTGGACTCCATCACAAGAGCCATTCGAACAAAGGGATTACAAAGCCTTTCAACTTGCATTAGCTGCGCCAGTTGATGAACTACCTCCGGCTCACGACCAAAATTCAGCAAGTACCCTTCATCAAGTTCTTGTACAGATTTTATCCAATCAAGTACCTGCGACAGTAATGGCTCCCTGATTTCAGCAGCTTCTTCCTTTGAAAATGGGTAACTAATTGAAAATTCTTCCACTTTGCACTCCATCGTTGCCCGGTATTTTAAGGCTCATTCATTACATTCTATCAGGCTTACTGTATTTGGGAATGATGTGGGATGAGAAAAAGCGCCAGGTTTTGCTGGCGCTTTTCTGATGAGGTGATTAATCCATGGATTCCATTAACAGAGCGTTAATACGTTTCACATAAGCAGCAGGATCATCAAGGGCTCGACCTTCCGACAGAGCCGCTTGATCAAATACCACTTTCGCAAGATCATTGAAACGATCTTCCTGAACTTCTGCGTTAAGGCGTTCCATGATAGGGTGATTTGGATTGATCTCCAAAGTTGGCTTGGTGGCAGGCATACTTTGCCCTGCCGCTTCCATGATTTGACGCATCTGCACGCCCATGTCGTAGGCTCCCACCACCAAACAAGCTGGTGAATCCGTTAAGCGATGAGACACTTTCACCTCTTCAACCTGGGCCTCCAGCGATTCTTTTAAGCGTTTCACCAAATCTTCAGAAGACTTTTCAACTTCTTCCTGTTGCTTTTTATCTTCTTCTGATTCGATATCACCAAGGTCAAGATCGCCTTTTGCAATATTGATAAAGTGTTTACCCTTATAATCAAACAGCGAACCCATCATCCATTCATCGATGCGATCGTACATTAAGATCACTTCAACACCCTTCTTACGGAAAATTTCCAAGTGAGGGCTATTGGCAGCAGCATTATAATTTTCTGCGGCAATATAGTAGATCTTATCCTGACCTTCTTTCATGCGCTCAATGTATTGATCAAGCGATACTGTTTGCTCAGCATTACCTGTTTGAGTGCTGGCAAAGCGGAACAGACTAACGATTTTTTCTTTGTTAGCCATATCTTCCGCTGGGCCTTCCTTCAACACTTGACCGAACTGCTTCCAGAATTCCTGATATTGCTCTGGCTCGTTGTTCGCCAGCTTGGTGATCATATCAAGGGAACGCTTGGTTAGAGCCGACTTGATGTTCTCAACGGTTTTATTGGATTGCAAAATTTCACGGGACACATTCAAAGGCAAGTCAGCAGAATCCAACACGCCTTTCACGAAGCGCAGATACAGCGGCATAAACTGGTCAGCGTCATCCATGATGAATACGCGTTGAACGTAAAGTTTTAAGCCACGAGCGGCTTCACGCTGATACAAATCGAAAGGAGCACGTTTGGGAAGATACAGCAATGATGTGTATTCTTGTTTACCTTCTACTCGGTTATGGCTCCAGGAGGTAGGCTCTTCGAAATCATGGGAAATGTGCTTGTAGAATTCTTTGTACTCGTCGTCACTGATTTCCTGACGTGAACGGGTCCATAGCGCAGTAGCTTTGTTGACCACTTCGTATTCTACACGTTTTTCCGCAACTTCTTTTTCGCCTTCTTCGTCTTCAGAAGGTGCTCCCAAATCCTGTTTTACCATCTCAATGGGCAGGGAAATATGATCAGAGTATTTGCTAACAATGCTGCGTAAGCGCCAACCATCGGCAAACTCTTCTTCCCCTTCACGCAAATGCAAAACAATCGAGGTGCCGCGCTCGGGGCGCTCCACTGCTTCCACGGAGAAATCGCCCTCACCCTGTGACGACCAATGCACACCAGCCTCGGCAGGCTCACCGGCTTTACGAGTGAACACATCGACTTTGTCGGCAACCACAAAGGCGGAGTAAAAACCCACACCAAACTGACCAATCAATTGTGAATCTTTCTTTTCATCGCCGGAAAGATTTTTAAGAAACTCACCTGTACCAGACTTGGCAATGGTACCCAAATGCTGGATAACATCCTCACGGTTCATACCAATACCATTATCGGTAAGGGTAACGGTTTTGTTGTCTTCATCGTATTCCAGACGAATTTTCAAATCGCCTTGCCCTTCCATGATGTCCGCATCAGAAAGGCTTAAAAAGCGCAACTTATCGGCAGCATCAGAGGCGTTTGAAATCAGCTCCCGCAGGAAGATTTCCTTGTTGCTATAAAGGGAGTGAATCATTAAATGCAGTAGTTGTTTAACTTCAGTCTGGAAGCCAAGGGTTTCTTTGTTCGCATCCACTGTCATGTTCTTGCTACTCTCCAAAGGTGTCCAATTTAACGATATGGGCGCAATAGCCCGCTTTTTGCCTTGATATTGGGCTAGCCGGTTGTAATTCAAGGGTTTGCCAGTCATTTTTTTGCTATGATCGGGGAAAACAACCAAATACAGTTAGAAATTCGCCTGACCAGGTGTCAGCCTGCTTTACGTAGCCATCCTGAGTGACCATGGAC